>NZ_QKNZ01000040.1:0-11809 GCF_014156605.1 Flavobacterium sp. SOK18b | reverse complement strand
AAACATGGCTGAATAAATAATAAGGACTTAACCATAAAGATAAACTGCAAAATCATCAACAATAAAACACTCGATTTTGAAATAATAAATAATTTTGTACTTTCACAAAATGAAAACTCTAAAAATGGAATTGGTCTATCTAATACTAAAGAACGATTAAAATTACTATTTAAAAACAATTATCAGTTAAACCATCAAATCAAGTTTAATTACTATATAATTCGTTTACAAATACCTATAAACAATGAAGATTAAGTGCGTATTGATTGATGATGAACCATTGGCTATTAAAGTATTAATCAACTATTTCCAAAACTTTCCAGAATTTGAAGTTATTGCTACTTTTAATAATTCTATTGAAGCCTTAGATTTTTTAAATAACAACACTACAGATGCACTATTTTTAGATATAAATATGCCTCTCATGTCTGGTTTTGAGTTGATACAATTGTATAAAAATAATTCGAATACCAAGATTATTATCACAACCGCCTTCCGCGAGTTTGCTGCTGAAAGCTATGATTTAGATGTTCTTGATTATTTAGTTAAACCTATCCCGCTGCCTCGATTTATAAAATGTATATCAAAAATAACTGGTGAATTTCAAAACCGATTAGCTACAAAACAAGAGAATCATCGTGTAGATCCGTATATTTTTATCAAAGTAGATAAAAAAATGGTAAAAATTAATATTGATGAAATTTTGTTCATTGAAGGAATGAAAGAATACATCAAAGTAGTTACCGCTGAAAAAACCTATATTACTCATAAATCACTTTCTTCTTTAACTGAGGAACTTCCAGAAGATCGCTTTATTCGTATTCATAAATCTTACTCCATCGCTTTAGATAAAGTAAAAACAATTGAAGGAAATAGAATACAAATAGCTTCCTTCACAATACCTATAGGCAGAAATTATAGTAAAGAAGTGAAAAGTAAAATTTTAGATTAATTTCCTTAACTTTCCATATTACAAAAAAGTCTTTTGTTGAATAAAACTGGTTGTTGGTTTAAAACTAACGAAATTTAATAGAAATAATTTTTTTTTATGTTGGTTAAGAAATACATTTACCCTATTGCAGCAAGAATTATTTTACTAACCTATTAATTAAATTAAATCATGAATTCTGAAAATTCAAAAACCAATTGGGGGCAATTTATTCCTCTAGTAACCGTCTTCTTCTTTTGGGGATTTGTCGCTGCAAGTAATGACATTTTAATCCCAGTTTTTAAAACCGCATTTAATCTTTCTCAAGGCGAAAGTCAATTAGTTGCTTTTGCTTTTTACATTGCCTACACTGTTGGATCTTTAATATATATGGGGGTTTCAGTTGTACTAAAAGAAGATTTAGTGAATAAAATTGGCTATAAAAATGGTCTTTCATTGGGACTATTAATCTCAGCTTTAGGTACACTTCTATTTTATCCAGCTGCTAATACTGGATCATTTACTTTAATGCTTGCTGGGCTTTTCATTGTTGGTTTGGGATTTTCGTTGCAGCAAACTGTTGCTAACCCACTTGCAATTGCTTTAGGCCCAATATCTACGGGTTCTCAGCGCCTTACATTAGCTGGAGGAATTAACAATTTTGGAACTACTATCGGTCCACTTATCGTTAGTTTTGCCATTTTTGGATCAAGTGCAAATGCCAATACAAGTGCAAGTATAGAAAGCGTAAAAATTCCTTATTTGGTTTTAGGTGTTGCATTTTTACTTGTTGCTATCCTTTTAAAATTTTCTTCTTTGCCAGACAAACCAGCTTTAGTTGAAGAAACAGAAGCTCACGATGGAGTTCCTGCAAAAAAATCGGCTTTGCAATACCCTCAATTAGTAATGGGTATGATTGCAATTTTCTTGTATGTTGGCGTTGAAGTTTCTACTGCTAGTAATTTACCCGCTTACATGGAAAGTAAATTAGGATTCCTGACAAAAGATGTAGCTCCCTATATCTCATTATATTGGGCTAGTTTAATGATTGGTCGTTGGACTGGAGCAGTCGAAGCGTTTACAAATGATATGAGTCTGCAAAAAATATTACGATTCATTGCTCCTTATTTAGCTTTTGGTGTGTTTTTAGGGGTTAATTCTATTGCAAATCATGATTTAACTCCATTTTATGTTTATGGATTAGTGATTTTGGTTCTAATTGCAGCTGATATGGCTAGTAAAGGAAATCCAGCCCGAATGTTATTAATATTTTCAACGTTAGGAATTATTGCCACAGCAATAGGAATGACAACTAGCGGAATGATAAGTGTTTACGCATTCACGAGTGTTGGATTATTTTGTAGTACGTTATGGCCTTGTATTTTTACCCTTGCGGTAAGTGGACTTGGAAAAAACACTAGTCAAGGAAGTAGTTTCTTAATTATGATGATTATGGGTGGTGGTTTCATAAGCGTTTTACAAGGAAAAATTGCTGAAGGAATAGGAATCCAACAAAGTTATATCATTGGAATTTTATGCTTTGCTTATCTAGCTTTTTATGCTTGGAAAGTAAGTGGAATTTTAAGAGCTCAAGGTATTGATTTTGATAAAAAAGTTTCTGGAGGACATTAAGTCGTATTTCAAATAATATAAAAATCCCATTCTATGTTTATTAGAAAGGGATTTTTTGTTGAAACTCAAGTCGCTGAGAATTCTCATATGAAATTCATCTTATAGTTTCAAATAGTACATTTTCAATCGTTCTAGATAAAAACAAAAAACTCCCTTTTGCAGCAAAGCATAAAGGGAGTTTTCATTACTATAAAATCTTAAACCAAAAATAGTTCGTTTACGATCTCAAATCTATTTGTTTCCTTTCTCGAAATCAGCAACAAATTGCGCTAATCCAATATCAGTCAATGGGTGTTTCAATAAACCATGAATAGCAGATAAAGGACCTGTCATAACATCAGCACCAATTTTTGCACAATTTACAATGTGCATTGTATGACGTACAGAAGCAGCTAGAATTTGTGTTTCATACCCGTAGTTATCATAAATTAATCTGATTTCTTCAATCAAAGCCAAACCGTCTGTAGATACATCATCTAAACGCCCAATGAATGGAGAAACATAAGTAGCTCCTGCTTTTGCAGCCAATAATGCTTGCCCTGCAGAGAATACTAAAGTTACATTCGTCTTGATCCCTTTATCAGAGAAATATTTAGCAGCCATTACACCCTCTTTCGTCATGGGTAATTTTACCACAATTTGCTCGTGTAAATCCGCTAATTCTTCACCTTCTTTCACCATTCCTTCGTAATCCAAAGCATTTACTTCGGCACTCACATCACCATCAACTAGATTACAAATATCAACGTAATGTTTTAAAATATTGTTTTTTCCTGTTATGCCCTCTTTGGCCATCAAGGAAGGATTTGTAGTTACGCCATCCAAAACGCCTAAAGCTTGCGCCTCTTTAATCTGGGCTAAATTAGCCGTGTCAATAAAAAATTTCATAATTGTTTTATATTTAATTGTGTGTTTCTAATTCTTTGGGCGTGACCCAAGGGTCGGGCTTTTCGTTACAATCTTTTATTTTTTAAAGAAAAAAATAAAAGGATTTCCACTGCAATCCCTCACGCAAATCCCGTGCAAAATTACAACTTATAATGGTTCATCAGTATTTTTTCATATACTTTATCAGGAAGAATTCTCTTTAAAACTACCGAGAATTTTTGAATAAAAGCTCCTATTTTATAATGAATTTTTGGATTGGGAGTTTGTATAATTTTATAAACCGCTTCGGCCATTTCATTTGGATTTCTTCCGCTATCCACGTGCTCGTCCATTGTTTTCAACGTATTTCTGTATGGAATTTCATAAGCTGATCCTTCTACCACAGGAGCGTGAAATCGTCCAGAGGCAATATTTGTAGCATAATCTCCTGGAGCTACATTTGTAATATGCACCCCAAAGGACTTAACCTCCATACGCAAAGACTCAGTAATTAATTCAAGAGCCCCTTTTGAAGCGGAGTAAATTCCTCGATAAGGCAATCCCATGTAACCTGCTATAGATGTCACATTAATAATCAAACCTGCTTTTTGGGAACGCATCTGCGGCAACACAGCTTTCATGACTTCAATAGGACCAAAAAAATTAGTCTCAAAATTATTCTTCATTTCTTGCATCGGAATTTCTTCCAATGGTCCCGTAATACCCACACCAGCGTTATTAATTACAACATCCAATCTTCCGGAAATTTCAATAACTTTTGCAACAGCCGTACGAATAGAATTAGCATCCCTTACATCTAAAGCTACTAATGGAAAAACTGAATCTACTATACGTTCTGGATTTCTACTAGTGCCATAAACAGTGAAACCTTTCTGCTGCAAAAACTCTCCAATAGACTTCCCTATTCCTGAAGAACCTCCTGTAATCAAAACTACCTTACTCATCAACTTTATTTTTACATTAGGATTGGTCAAAAATAAAAAAATCTTCCCTAAGGAAGACTACATTTACTAAAAAGAAATAAAAAATGGCAAGCGACCTACATCGCACCGCTCAACCACGTACCCTTGCTATGTTCCCATCCTGGGGGAGTCTGCAGGAGCTGGTCGTGTAGGACTTGCCGGTGCAAATATACAATCTTTTTATATTTTTGCAAGTGCTTTACTCATTAAAAATAACGTTGTATATTAGTGCAACAAAAAAAACGATTATGAAAAAATATAACTTGCTATCTGTCATTTTATTAGGAATAGCTCTTAACAGTTGCAACGAAACAAAAAAAGATCAAAATAGTTTATTTAGCATAGATAATTCTAAATTCAAACTGCAATACACGCCAAATGAATCACTAGATGTAAACATAGTAAACAGCAATACTAAAACAATTGACAGCATTGCGCTCTATGTTAACGATAAAAAAATAGCATCCTCCAAAGGAAATTCACCTTTTAAAATAGATTTTAAAGACAAAAAATTAGGATTCCAAAACGTAAAGGCCATAGTGTTTTTCGAAGGACAAAACTCAGAAGCTACCACAAGCGTTGAATTAGTGTCTGATATACAACCAAAATTATTAAAATACACCGTAGTAAACACCTATCCGCACGATACTGCTGCCTACACTCAAGGATTAGAATTTTATAGGGATACGCTGTATGAAGGAACCGGAAATGGTTCAGGCCCATCAGGAAAAAGAGGAATCTCGAGTTTAAGAAAAACAAATTACAAAACTGGAGAAGTGTATAAAAAAGTAGAATTGGCTGATCAATATTTTGGCGAAGGCATTACAATTCTTAATAATAAAGTATATCAATTAACATGGCAAAACAATGAAGGATACGTGTACAATGCGGATACTTTCAAAAAAGAAAAAACAATGCCATACTATAAAAATATGGAAGGCTGGGGATTAGTTAATGACGGTACCCATTTATACATGACTGATAGCTCAGAAACCATTCACATACTAAATCCTGAAACTTTTAAACCTATTGACCAAATTCATGTGTACTCTTCAAATTCTAAAGTAGAAGGCGTTAACGAACTCGAGTGGATCAATGGTAAAATCTACGGAAATGTGTATCAAAAAGACGCTATCGCTGTGATCAACCCCAAAAACGGAGCGGTTGAAGCTATTATAAATCTTGCGGACTTAAAGAAAAAAATCACTCAATTACCTGACACGGATGTTTTAAACGGTATTGCATACAACCCAAAAACAAAAACCATTTTTGTGACAGGGAAAAATTGGGACAAAATGTTCGAAATTAAAATCACTGAATAACTTCATTATAAATGACAACATTAATCGTTAATATTAAAGAGTTGCTTCAGGTTCGGGATTCTTCCGTTTTGAAAGTATCTGGTGCCGATATGGCTGTTCTACCCACAATAAAAAATGCCTATCTTTTTATAGAAAACGGACTTATTGCTGATTTTGGCGCTATGGAAGAGTTGCCTCAAATGACACCTAATAAAACCATTGATGCAACCGGGAAAATAGTTTTACCGTCTTGGTGTGACAGCCATACGCATATTGTGTATGCAGGAAACCGTGAACAAGAATTTGTTGACCGCATTAATGGCATGACATACGAAGAAATTGCAAATCGTGGTGGTGGAATCTTAAATTCGGCTAAAAAACTAAATGAAACCTCAGAAGAAGAACTCTATCAACAATCAAAGGGACGACTAGAAGAAGTAATGCAATTAGGTACAGGAGCTGTTGAAATTAAATCAGGATACGGCTTAACCGTTGACGGAGAATTAAAAATGCTTAGAGTAATTCAGCAATTAAAACAAAATTATCCTGTTACAATCAAAGCTACTTTTCTAGGCGCACATGCATTTCCATTGGAATACAAGGAAAACCACAAAGGCTATATTGACCTTATAATCAATGAAATGATTCCTACCATTGCAAAAAATAAACTGGCTGACTTCATTGATGTATTCTGTGAAACTGGTTATTTTACTGTTGAAGAGACCCAACAAATTATGGAAGCCGGAATTAAATTTGGCTTAAAGCCAAAGATACATGTCAATCAATTCAATTCTATAGGCGGAATCCAAGCGGGAACGCAATACAGTGCCCTTTCAGTTGATCATCTTGAAGTCATGACTCCTAATGATATTGAAGCTTTAAAAAATACTGACGTTATGCCCGTAGCATTACCTTCATGTTCGTATTTTTTGAGTATTCCATACACACCTGCTCGCGAAATGATAAGTGCGGGACTACCGCTTGCACTTGCAACAGATTTTAATCCAGGATCTACACCTTCAGGAAATATGAACTTTGTAGTAGCTACAGCCTGTATAAAAATGAAAATGACACCCGAAGAAGCTATCAATGCAGCTACAATAAACGGTGCATATGCCATGGATTTAGCTACCACGCACGGAAGTATCACAAGAGGCAAAGTCGCAAATTTAATTATTACAGAACCTGTTTCGTCCTATTATCAATTGCCATACGCTTTTGGCAGTAATCTTATAGAAACTGTTATAATTGCAGGAGAAATAATTTCATAAAAAAAAGAGGAACCATTGAGTTCCTCTTTCCTATTATATGGTTGATATTTTATTTTAAAGTAAAACTAGTTTTAGAAACCAATTGATCTTTATCAAAAATATTTACGTAATAAGTTCCTTTAGGAAAATCTTTTCCTCTCACACTTTCAGTAACATCTACAGTTTTGTTTTCATAATTGATGTTAGAAATAAAACTGTAAGTCAAACTATTGTCTCCAAAATTTTCAGTTTTCTTATCTCCAATAACATTGTTTTTACTGTCAATTACTTGAACATAATACGCTTTTGTTCCTGATTGAGCTACTTGATTTTCAGCAATTGTATAGCTTATTCTCAAAACATCAGCTCTACTTGCTTTATCTGTTGAGATTTCTTTACCAGAGCTTTTTAATTTGAATGCAGAACCTCTTGTGTTTAACACCGTTAATTTAGCTGCTTTTTCAACCACTTTTGTCAATTCTTCGTTCTGACCAGCAAGTGCCTCGTTGTATTTTTTTGACTCACCAAGAACTACCGCTGTACTATCACGCTGAGAAGTAAGAGTGGTATTTGCCTTTTTCAAAGACTCATTATCCGCCATCAATACTTTCATTTTACCTTGTAAAGCATTAAATTGAGTTTTGTATTTTGATAATGAAGCTACATCGCCTTTAGACTTACTTAAGTCTGTCATTAATGCTACAACTTTATCTCTCTCTAAAATAAGTTCGTCAGACATGGATGTGTTCTCTGAGATGGCAGCATCATATGTCATTTTTAACTCTTGTAAATCTTTCATAACCGACTCTTTTTCGGTTAATGTAGTACCTAACTCTGTTTTTACCACTTCAGCATCAGAAGTGATTTTAAAAATATAGACTAAACTACCTACTAATAAAATAGCTAATATCGCTACAACCGCTTTAAGGCTTGAACTGCTTTTGGGATTTTCCATTTCGAATTTAATTTTTTGTTTACAAATTTAACATTATCTGTCCATGTACTAACGTATGTTAATGCAATTATATTATTTTTGAGAAAAAAAATTTTTCTGATGGAAAAAATAATACCGTTCACAATAAAGGATCTTGCTAAAATTACAAACCACAGAAGTGGAGAGATAAAATTTGGTGAAAAAATGATCACTATCCCAAAAGATACTGACTCACTGGATTTTATAAAAAATTGCGAGGCTCGATATGTACTTTTTGGAATTCCTGAAGATATAGGTGTGCGAGCCAATTATGGCAGACCAGGAGCTGCTTCTGCTTGGGACAGCGCCATAGCTAGTATAGCTAATATTCAACACAATAGGTTTTGTAAAGGAAGTCAAATTGTAATTTTAGGACAACTTGACGTAGTACAGTTGATGAAAGAGGTAGCAAACCTTGATTTTAACGATATTGATGACCGTTCTAAACTAAGCCAATTGGTTTCAAAAATAGATAAAGATGTTTCCCATATTATTTTTAGCATTGTAAAATTAGGAAAAATACCTATTGTTATTGGTGGCGGGCATAATAATTCGTACGGAAACATAAAAGGAACTGCTCTTGCTAAAGGTAAACCTATAAATGCAATTAACTTTGACGCTCATTCTGATTTTAGAATTCTAGAAGGAAGACATAGTGGAAACGGTTTTTCTTATGCTTTTGAAGAAGGTTTTTTAAAAAAATATTTTGTCTTTGGATTGCATGAAAATTACACCTCAAAAAATGTATTGGATACTATAAAAAAACTAGATGATAGAGTACGATACAATACCTATGACAGCATCAGTATCAGGAGAGAAAAAGACTTTACACAAGAAATGATGCATGCCCTAGAGTTCATCAATGATGAACCGTTTGGCATCGAAATTGACTTAGATGCCATACCTAATATAGCTTGTAGTGCTATGACAATGAGTGGTTTTTCTGTAGAACAATTGCGACAGTTTATTTATTATTATGGAAAACGCCGTAATGCAGCTTACATTCACATTTGCGAAGGCGCACCTGATTTGGGTGAGGATAAAAACAATCATTTGATAGGTAAATTAATAGGGTATCTGGTAACTGATTTTATAAAAGCAAATGGTTCCTTGCTACCTATCATTTAATAAAGTAACCTTTAATTTTTAGAAAAAAGTAACCAAAAATATAAATACTATCTTTGCCACGCTGTTTACTTTCTAATTACAGCTCAATTAATACCCAAAAATATGTTATTCGAAGAGTTATCATTATCAAAAAGCATACAAAAAGCCGTTTTTGAAGAAGGTTATTTAAACCCAACTCCCATTCAAGAACAATCTATTCCAATAGTTTTATCTGGACGCGACTTAATAGGGTGTGCACAAACTGGAACTGGAAAAACTGCTGCATTTGCAATTCCTATTATTCACCAGCTGCATCGAATTGTAGGGTCTTCAAAAAAAGCCAAACAAATTCGTGCTCTTGTTGTGACTCCTACGCGCGAGCTTGCCGTGCAAATAGGCCAAAGCTTTGAAACGTATGCCAAATATACTAATCTAACTCAGCTAACCATTTTTGGGGGTGTTTCTCAAAATCCACAAGTAGATACTTTAAAAAACGGTATCGATATTTTGATTGCTACACCTGGAAGATTACTGGATTTACACAAACAAGGGTTTATTGACTTAGATCATCTTCACACATTAGTTCTTGACGAAGCAGATCAAATGCTTGATATGGGTTTTGTGAATGATGTCAAAAAAATAGTAAAGCTTACGCCAAAAAACAGACAAACTTTGTTTTTTTCGGCTACGATGCCAATTGCCATTCGAGAACTTGCTGAAATGTTTTTAACAGATCCTGAAACCGTAACTGTTTCACCTGTTTCCTCAACCGCCGAAAATGTGGAGCAAAGAGTATACTTTGTAGAAAAAGGGGAAAAAAGAAATTTATTGTACCACTTAATCAAGAACGAAAACTTGACAGATGTTTTGGTTTTCTCTAGAACAAAACATGGTGCTGATAATGTAGTCAAAGCGTTGCGCAAAAACAATATTCCAGCCGAAGCTATACATGGAGACAAGTCCCAAAATGCGAGACAACGTGTTCTTGATGCTTTTAAAAACAAAGAAATTGGTGTTCTTGTTGCTACTGATATTGCTGCCAGAGGAATTGATATTGATCAACTTCCAGTAGTAATCAATTTTGATTTACCTAATATTCCAGAAACCTACGTACACCGCATAGGAAGAACAGGACGCGCTGGTAATGGCGGAATTGCCATTTCTTTTTGCGGTAAAGACGAACATACGTATTGGAAAGAAATTCAAAAACTAATAAAAGTAGATGTTAAAACTGTTAATGATCATTTGTTTCATTGGCACTCTGGAAGCCCTGAGTCGGCACCCGCATCACAACAAAAAAATTCAAACAGAAGTGGTGGAGCTCATAAATCAAGAAAATCAGCTACATCAAAACAAAATAAGAAACGCTGGTACTAGGTAGTTAAGGGATATTAATTATGAGCGTACCAAAGAATCATCATATAATCTCAAAAGTTCATATTAAGAATTTCTTCAACAAAAGTGAAGGAAAAATTTATGTGTATGATAAATTTGAAAAGAAAATATTCTTTAAAAATACGTTGAAATCTCTTTTTAGTGAACAATACTCTAATTCAAGATTTTCAGATGGAGAAATTGATCACGAAACATTAGAAAAAGAGTTAAATGATTTTTTTGAAAAAGACTTTGCAAAAAACGTTTCAATAGTTCAACACTTTATTTCGAATAACAATCAAAACGAAGAGATTATTAACGCTTTACTATATTTCGTTAAATATGGAATTATTGCAGAAATGCGAACATCAAAACATAAAAAAGAAGTAGATGAAGCTATTTTTGGGTCTTTAAAAGGTTTAAGCGAAATGTTTGCACCTGAATTAAAAGCCGATTTTGAAAAGTCATTAGAATTCCAAAACCATGTAAAATATAGTAATTTGACAAGCTATTTGAAAATTGCTGATGAAGTTTTGGAAAAGATGGGAGATTTGAGATACGAAATTTTAGTTGCAAATGAGTTTAATTATTTTTTTATTCCAGATTTTGGAGCAGCAACTCAAAGAGATAAAATAAATGTATACTTTAATCCAGACATAAAAGAGATTGCTTATGTCGGTTTAGCTTTAACAAGTAAAATTTTTATTAATTTTTTTTCAACAAAACTTTATAAAAACAAACCTTTACCATCATCGACAATTATTCATTGTGACTTCAATGCTGTAGAATACTACAATCGTCTAAATCTTCGATACTGTCAATGTCAAGTGGCGTCTGAAAATGAAGAATATTTGAAAGAATTTGTTAAAAGAAATCCAACCATTGTATAACAAGGATATAGTAAGATTGTAAATTTTATATTAAATTCATCTTTATATTTTGTTATATATTTTATCTTTATAGAAAAATCATCAGTTACGAAGTGCACAACTTAAGCAAGTACTTAAGACTACTGGTATCTTAAAAAAAAACAATGGAATTAGAAAATTTTAAGAATAGTCTAAAAAGATTGAAAAAATGTAATATGTATTGGGACGAAATGCTTCCTAATAAAAAAGGACGTTTGTGTCAAAAATGCAATAAAACGATCATCGATTTTTCAAAAATGTCTTTTTCTGAAATCGCACTTAAGATGTCTGAAACTAACGAATCTACTTGTGGTTATTATTTACCGGAACAAATAGCAGAAGTTAGAAGATTAAAAAACAATATTCCTTTGAGTCTTGGATTAACTTCATTAATCGCTACCACTTCATTTGCAAATTCAGAACATAATGAAAACAATAAAATTGAAAATTATAGTTCAATCAAAATAATTAACGATACAGAAAATA
>NZ_QKNZ01000003.1:0-52694 GCF_014156605.1 Flavobacterium sp. SOK18b | reverse complement strand
TATCAGGACTTTTTATTTAAAATGCATATTCAATTCCTACTCCAATTGCTTGTCTGAGTTGTGTTTTAGGACCCTCGGTGACTTGTATTCCTTCAATTTCTCGTTTCGATTTGATATCGTCATCATAAATTACGTGAGCACCAATATTTGCTTTTACATATTGATTAACCACGAGTTCAACTTGTAGATCACAATCTATATCGATATTGCCAAAACGATTGATGTAATCGGAGTATAGGGTTAGTCTGTTTTCTAAATTGATATTCTTAAATACCTCTTTTTTGTATTTATTGGTAATCAGGAAACCCAATTCCATCTTAGCTCTCTCTCCTTCAGTAATTAAATTTCCATCTACGTCATAGGTAGCTTTCGCAACCCCAAAAGCACCTTGGTTTGCTAATCTTTGATCAAGAACAAGGGTGGTTTTAAAAGTAAAAGGAGAGATGTAAAGAGTTCTCTTTTTTTCTTTATCAATATTTTCGGCTCCTATTCCCATAAAGATATACGCTGGAGCGAACGGTTTTGATATGGCATTTTCGGTATTTGGGTAAGCAAAACCATTTGTAAATTGAGTGTTAAAATTAAATTTTGCAGAATGAAACCAATTTGAGAGCGTGTCTCTACGATATCCAAAAGTAGAATTCAGCTGAATAGCATCCTCCGTTTTTCGAATGGCCACACCATCTTGTTTGTTTAAGCCATATTTTATAATGAGTTCATTTGACCAGTTGTAGTTATCACGGGCATAATTTCTATGGAATTTACCTTTAAGTAATCCAGATATTGAGCTTGTTCCCCCAGCAGACCAGTTTACAAAGGCTACTTCAGAAATATCAAAACCCACACTATTTTTTTTACTCCAGAACGAAAAAGGCAATAAATGTGTTTTAGTTCTTATTTTAAGCGGTATGCGTTCTATTTTGTCTGTTTTTGTTAATGCAGTTACAGGAACTAAGGAATACATTTTATTATTTTGAATGGTATCTTGTGAAAAACTCAATTGTGATATTGCAAACACAAAGAATATAAGGTATCGTAATGAATTCATTTAAATCTGGGGTTTTAGGAATTAATAATTCGAAAAAAGTTTTTCAAGACTAGAAACGTCAATTTTGCAATATTGTTGTAATTCAGTCACGGTTCCATGTTCTATAAATTCATCGGGAATTCCTAGAACAGTAATCTGTGACTTGTAATTATTGATGGCTGCAAATTCAATTACAGCACTACCAAATCCTCCTTTTACAGTGCCGTCTTCAAGAGTAATGATAGAGTCAAATTGACTGAAAATTTGGTGTAAACTTTTTTCGTCTAATGGTTTTACAAAAGGAAAATCATAGTGGGCAATTGTATTTGTTTTTTTTATTTTGGCTAGAGCCAAAGTAACATTATTTCCAATAGTACCATTTGATAAAACCGCAACTCGAGTTCCTGATACAAGACAGCTGCTTACGCCAATGGGTATAGCATCATAATGACCCAGATGTTTTTCTTGCCAGTTATTTATTATACCCCGACCTCTCGGATATCGGATTGCGATTGGGTTTTCAAGTCCCAATTGCGCGGTATATAAAATATTCTGAAGTTCAATTTCATTCCTTGGAGCATAAATAATTAGGTTAGGAATGCAACGCAGGTATGCTAGATCAAAAACTCCGTGATGTGTAGCGCCATCTTCGCCCACTAATCCAGCTCTATCCAAACAAAAAATTACCGGAAGATTTTGCAATGCCACATCATGAATAATTTGGTCATAAGCTCTCTGTAAAAAAGTCGAGTAGATGTTGCAATAAACAATCATGCCTTGTGTTGCCATTCCGGCGGCCAAAGTCACAGCGTGTTGCTCTGCAATACCTACATCAAAAGCACGTTCTGGAAACGCATCCATCATGAATTTCAACGAACTACCAGAGGGCATTGCAGGTGTGATTCCTATTATCTTGTTGTTTTTTCGAGCCAAGTCTAAAACGGTCAAACCAAAAACATCTTGGTATTTTGGAGGTAAATTTTCTTCTTGTTTTGTAATGATTTCGCCAGTTGCAGCATCAAATTTTCCAGGAGCGTGGTATTTTACTTGATCCTCCTCGGCTTGTTGCAGGCCTTTTCCTTTGGTGGTAATTAAATGTAAAAATTTAGGGCCTTTTATCTTTTGTAAACGCTTCAATTCTTTGATCACAGCAAAAATATCATGACCGTCAATAGGCCCCGAATAATCAAAGTTCAAGGACTTAATCATGTTGTTTTGCCTTGGGTTTTTCCCCTTTTTTACAGCAGTGAGGTATTGTTTCAAGGCGCCCACGCTAGGATCAATCCCAATAGCGTTATCATTGAGAATTACGAGTAAATTGGCATCAGTAACACCCGCGTGATTCAATCCTTCAAAAGCCATACCTGAGGCAATAGAAGCGTCGCCAATAATAGCTATGTGTTGTTTGTTGAAATCGCCTTTCAAATTAGAAGCAATTGCCATTCCGAGTGCCGCCGAAATAGAAGTGGAAGAATGACCTACGCCAAAGGTGTCGTAGTCGCTTTCGCTTCTTTTTGGGAAACCAGAAATACCGCCGAGTTGACGATTGGTATGAAAATTTTCTCTTCGACCGGTCAGGATTTTATGTCCATAGGCTTGATGACCTACATCCCAAATCAATAAATCGTTTGGAGTGTCAAAAACATAATGCAAGGCAATTGTCAATTCAATAACACCTAGGCTTGCGCCAAGATGACCTTCTTTTACCGCCACAATATCGATAATAAAATCGCGTAATTCTTGTGCTACTTGAGGAAGTTGCGCTTCGTCAAGCAAGCGTAAATCGGTTGGGTTATTGATGTTTGAAAGTAAACTGTTTTTCATTGTTTTATAAAAAGCAAATTTACGTTTTTAAAATGGAATCTTTTTTCAATTTTAGACGATTCTAGTATCTGTATTATTTTAACAAGTAGGTAATTAAATGGGGCAAATAAGTTCAGATTGGTTGCTTTTTGAAACAATTGTAATTAGTTATGATAAGTAAGTTTTATCAAAATTATTTTGTTTAGATCAAAGGAATAGATTCAGTATATAATGTTCTCGTTTTTTTACCATTTTGTTCACCTGGTTTCCATCTAGGACATAATTTCAAAACTCTAACAATTTCATTTTCTAAAGCCACGTCAATTTCGGATTTTGGTTTAACATAAGTTAATGAGCCGTCTTTATCAACAACGAATGAGATGGAAATTTCGGTAATTTTATTGTTTATATTTTCGGGTTGATTAAACTCCTCTTTGAAGAAAGTGTAAAATTTTTCAATCCCACCTTTGTATTCTGCAGGGAATTCGAAACCGATCCCTCCGTTGTAAATTACATCTTCTGCAATAGTCTCGTTCTTTGTTGTTTCTTCGAAAGCAATTGTTTGGGGATTTATAAATTTTACATTATTTACCTTGGTTGCTGGTGCAGGAGGCTGAACATGGTTTTGCGAATTGTTTTTTTTTGGCAACATCATTCCAACAGTTATTTGGGATGCTTTTGTAGTGTCTTTGACCACTTCAACAGCATCAATTTTTTGTTTGTTTCCGTTTTTATCGGCACAACTAAACAAAGTGGTTCCCATTGTGATGAACAGTGCTAACAAAAACATTTTATGATACTGAGTTTGCTTATAAAGTAAGTGACTAGGGATTTGAATGGTAGTCGAATCTAATTGCGATTTTTTCATTCTACCACAGATATTCTGGCTTTGATTTTGGATGAAAAAATGCTGCACTTCTTCGGGTAACATTGCAGTAAAATCAACAACGGTTTTAGCGCAACTCATACAAAAACGACCTTGGTCATTTGGAGTCATTTTGTTCCAATCTTCTTGACAAGGTTCTGAAATTGTGATTTTGTACTTCCTTTCCATGCTTTGTGTTTCTGATTATAAAATTAACGAAATTTATTCCAAATCCGTACTTTTGCTGTATGATAAACCCATTCACCGACGAATATTTCATGAAAAAAGCTTTGCAGGAAGCTGAAATGGCTTTTGAAAAAGGCGAAATTCCTGTTGGTGCGCTAATTGTAATTGATAACAAAGTCATTGCTCGAAGTCATAATTTAACTGAATTACTTCATGATGTCACAGCTCATGCCGAAATGCAGTCTATCACTGCTGCTGCAAATTATCTAGGTGGAAAATATTTAACAGGTTGTACACTTTATGTAACACTGGAGCCTTGCCAGATGTGTGCTGGCGCTTTGTATTGGAGCCAAATTTCTAAAATTGTTTTTGGCGCTCGTGATGAACAGCGCGGTTTTATCACTCTAGGAACAAAACTGCATCCTAAAACTTCTGTAGTGCAAGGAATCATGGCTTATGAAGCAGCTGATTTAATGAAACGATTTTTTGCTGACAGAAGGAAGTAGAGTAGTCAAGATGTTCCCTAGCCCAGATAGCAGTGGAAATCCTTATGTGCCAATCCCGAAACTTCGGGACGGCATATAAGATTGTAACGAATAGCTGGACACGAGTGAAACGAACTGGCGAAGCAAAAAGCTCCTGAAAAATACCTTTAAAAAATAATTTCCTCTCAAAGAATTTTCTTCTTAAAATAATAAATTAATTATTCTACATTTACTACAATATTACGGTAACTATCTAGTTATTGTGTTACTTGTGAGATGTTGCAATAATTTAATTTATAACCCATTAACTCTAGCTAAAAGTGAAAACAAAAGGATTAATTTACGTGTTTTGTGTGTTTTTTTTGTTTCAAGCGTGTGGTAGAAAATCTGCCGCCGATTTTAATTCAGATTTTTCACTATTCAAAGAGTTTATCGTCAGTTTTACGGGAGGAATTGTCTCTTCAGAATCGGATATTAGGGTAGTTTTGGCTTTTGATAAAAAAGAATGGAAAGTCAATCAGGTTTTAGATAACGATTTGTTTACCATTTATCCTAGTGTAGACGGTAAAGTAATTGCGCTTTCAACCAATACGATTGCTTTTGTTCCTGAAAAAAAGCTGGAATCAGGTACGGAATATCAGGTGACTTTGCATTTGGACCAACTGAATCCAAAGGTTGCCGAAAAAGATAAAACACTATCCAATTTTAATTTTACGGTAAAAACGATTCAGCAAGATTTTGTGGTCAACACGCTCGATGTGCAATCCTACAGCCCAGAATATCAATACTTGAATGCGGTACTTAAAACCGCAGACAATATCGATTTGGAAACCGCTAAAAAATTGATTGAAGCCGAGCATAACGGAAGCGATTTGAAAATTGTTTTCGAAAAAACGAATGCAGTTGGAAAAGAATTCAAGTTCAAAATTGACAGCATTCAACGATTGGAATCTAAAAGCAATTTGGAGATAAAATACGACGGAAATGATTTTGATATCGATCAAAAAGGGACTATCGATTTCCCGATTACGGCATTGAAAGAGTTTAAAGTGGTTAAGACAGAGATTCAAGAAGGGGATAATCAAACCTTGTCTATTAATTTTTCGGAACCCTTAGAAAAAGGACAAGATTTTAAAGGATTGGTTGCCATTCAAAATACAAATAATTTAAAGTTTTCTGCGCAAGGAAATGTGTTGAAAGTTTATTTTAGTAATGAAGTATCCGTTCAAAAACCTGTTGAAGTGGCTCCAGAGCCAGTTGAAGCAGTTGTAACTGTTGATACGTCGGCTGTGGCTGTTGATAGTGCTGTGGTTGAGGAACCCGAAGAAGTTGCTATTGTTGAGCCTGAGCCAGTTGTGGATTTGCAAAAGCTTACCGGAGAATTGTTGTTAGAAGTTTTTCAGGGAATAGAAAGTGAATACGGTGGAAAGTTAAATGAGAATTATACCAAGAAAATATCCTTTGATGAAATAAAGCCAAGCATTCGTTTTATTAAAAACGGAACAATTCTGCCAAGTTCTAATAACTTAAAACTCAATTTTGAGGCTGTAAACCTGAGTGCTGTTGATGTAAAAGTATATAAAATTTACAAAAACAACATCATGCAATTTTTGCAATACAACGAACTTAATGGCAGCCAAAACCTAAAAAGAGTGGCACAACCTATTGCCAAATCAACTCTGAATTTAAAAGAAAATACATTGCTAAATCTAAGTAAGTGGAACACTTTTGCTTTGGATTTATCTAAAATAATTACTCCTGAACCAGGCGCGATTTATAGAGTAGAGTTTGTTTACAAGAAAAAATATTCTTTGTATAAATGCGAAACCGCTGATGAGGATACAACCGAAGAGGAAGAAGAGGTTGATGAGAATGATGTTAATTACAGCGGAAACTCTTACGATGATTATTACTACGATGATTACGAATGGCGAGAAAGTCAGGATCCTTGCTCGAGTTCGTATTTTTATAATGCCAAAATAGCAACCAATATTTTGGCTACTGATTTGGGTGTAATTGCAAAAAGAGGCGAAAACAAATCGTATTTGTTTGCCGTAAATAATATTGTCACCACGGAGCCAGTTACAAATGCGAGAGTAGATTTGTATACTTTTCAGCAGCAAAAAATAACTACAGGAACCACCAATAGCGATGGAATTGCGACTTTTCAGTTGGATAAATTTGCCTATTTTGCTATTGTAACGCAAGGTACGGAGTCTACTTATGTTAAATTAGACGACGGGAATTCATTGTCAGTGAGTAATTTTAATGTGTCTGGCGAGACCTTGCAAAAAGGACTTAAAGGGTTCATTTATGGAGAACGAGGCGTTTGGCGTCCTGGAGATAATTTGTATTTGTCTTTCATTTTGAATGATGCTTCGAATAAAATTCCACTAGGACACCCTATCAAATTTAGACTAGCTGATCCAAATGGAAAAGTAACGTATCAAACGGTTCAAAAATCGAATGAATGGAATCATTATGCATTTACAGTTCCAACAGCAAATGATGCACCTACAGGAAATTGGGAGGCAATGGTTAGCGTGGGTGGTGCGAAGTTTTATAAAAGTATCAAAATTGAAACGATTAAACCCAATCGTTTGAAAATCAAAAACACTTTCAAACGAGCAATACTTTCTTCGGCTTATCCAAACACTAGCAACCTTGAAGTGGCTTGGCTTCATGGCGCTGTGGCCAAAAATTTGAATGTTGAAATGCAAGCCAAATTTTCGCAACAAACTACGGCTTTCAAGAATTATGACAAGTATATTTTTGATGATTTGGTTCGAAAATTCAGCACCGAAGAAGTTACCGTTTTCTCAGGTAAATTAGATGCTACTGGAAAAGCGAATGCTACGATTGACCCAAAAATACAAGGAGAAGCACCTGGAATGTTGAAAGCGTCGTTTATTACCAAAGTCTATGAAGAAGGCGGCGATTTTAGTACTGATGTCATTGCGACGACCTATTCTCCATACAGTACTTATGTGGGGATAAAGTCACCTGAGCCTAACAAATACGGAATGCTAGAAACCCGTACTACGAACCAATTTGATGTGGTTACGGTCGATGAAAACGGAAGACCCAAGTCAGTTAAAAACCTGGAAGTAAAAGTGTATAAAGTAGAATGGCGCTGGTGGTGGGATGCATCTAGTGATAATTTATCGAATTATAACTCGGATAATGCTACGACTTCGTACAAAACTTTTACAATTAATACCGATGCTAGCGGAAAAGGAAATGTCCGTTTTGCCTTGACGGATGAAGAATGGGGACGTTATATGATTCGGGTTTCTGATGCTGTTGGCGGACACGCAACGGCTTTAACGGTAAATATCGATTGGCCAATGTGGTCTGGAAAAACTAGAAATACGGATGCTGCTACGGCCAATATGTTAGTGTTTTCAACCGATAAGGAGAAGTATGCTGTGGGTGAAAATGCTCAAATTTCGTTCCCATCTAGTGCAGGAGGACGAGCTTTTATTTCTATTGAAAATGGTTCGAAAGTAGTACAAACACTTTGGGCAAAGACCCAAAAAGGAGAAACCAAAGTTACCATTCCGATTACGGCTGCTATGGCTCCAAATGTGTATTTTAATATTACGCTTTTACAACCACACGCTTCCACCAAAAATGATTTGCCAATCCGAATGTATGGAATTGTGCCTATTGAAGTGGTTGATAAAAACACCATTTTAGCTCCCAAATTAGTAATGCCTGATGTGTTGCGTCCAGAGCAATCATTCGCTATAAAAGTGAGTGAACAATCTGGAAAAGCAATGACCTATACCATTGCCATTGTTGATGAAGGATTATTGGATTTAACCCGTTTCAAAGCGCCAAATGCCTGGGATAGTTTTTATGTTCGTGAAGCTTTGGGCGTAAAAACATGGGATATTTATGATGATGTGATTGGAGCATATGGTGGAAAAGTAAATCAGATTTTTAGTATTGGTGGTGACCAAGATTTGGGTGGTGGAAAAGCCAAAAAAGCCAATCGTTTCAAACCGGTTGTAATTTATATGGGACCTTTTAAATTAGAAAAAGGACAAACCAAAACCCATCAAGTAAAATTACCGAAGTACATTGGCTCCGTAAAAACCATGATCGTGGCTGGTGATGCAACTACAAGTGCGTATGGAAGTGCCGAAAAAGCAACTCCGGTTCGCAGTCCTTTGATGGTTTTGGCTTCGTTGCCAAGAAAAATCTCTCCATCCGAGAAAGTGACGATTCCAGTGACCATTTTTGCAATGGAAAAAAATATCAAGAACGTTACGGTTCAGATTAAAACGAACAACGGATTAAAAGTTATAGGCAGTGCCACTCAAAAATTGTCATTTGCTCAGCCTGACGAAAAAATGGCCTATTTTAATTTGGCCGTAGGTTCTGCAACCGGAATTGGAAAAGTGCAGATCGTTGCGACTTCGGGCAAGGAGAAATCCGTGTATGATGTGGAAATTGACATGACCAATCCGAATCCAGTGACCAATACGTTTACCGATGTGATTTTGGAACCGAATAGCACTAAAACTATTTCTTGGAAAACATTTGGTGTTTCGGGAAGTAATAAGACAAAACTGGAGGTTTCCTCAATGCCAACAATCAATTTGAATGGACGATTACAATATTTGATTCAATATCCTCATGGTTGTGTCGAGCAAACGACTTCTTCTGTTTTTCCACAATTGTATTTAAATGATATTATGGATTTGGATGCTACTCGTCAGCAATTAATTCAAAAAAATGTGACCGCAGGAATTACTCGTTTGGGAGGTTTTCAATTATCTAATGGTGGAATGGCATACTGGCAAGGAGGAACCGTTGCCGATGATTGGGGTTCTTCGTATGCAGGACATTTTATGATTGAAGCAGAGAAAAAAGGGTATTTCTTGCCGATCAATTTCAAAACCAAATGGATTTCGTATCAGCAAAAAGAAGCCAAACAGTGGCGATTTATGCCGAGTTATGGAAATGATTTGGCACAATCGTATCGCTTATACACATTAGCGTTGGCGGGAGCTCCCGATTTGTCTTCGATGAACAGATTGCGCGAAACCAAAGGAATTTCGAACGAAAGTAAATTGCGTTTGGCCTCGGCTTACGTATTGGCGGGGCAAAAATCGGCAGGTTTGACGTTGTTGCTGAATACTTCTATAGATGATAATTCGAATTATAATTATTACTATTACGGATCTGCTGATAGAAATCGCGCCATGGCTCTAGAAACATTGTTATTGCTTGGGCAAAAGCAAAAAGCATTTGCAATGGCAACAAAATTGGCCAAAGATATGTCAAGTGACCAATGGATGAGTACGCAAACTACGGCGTATGGTTTGTATGCTATGGCTAAGTTTTCTGTAAGCAATGGTCCAAAAGGAATCGATGTTCAGTTCAGTAAAGATGGAAAATCACAATCAATTAAAACGATGAAAACCATCGCAGACCGAAGCCTGCTTGTCAAAACGGGTTCGAATAGTGTGACTCTAAAAAACAACAGAAAGAATAGATTGTATGTTCGTGTGCTGAATACTGGAATTCTTCCAATTGGACAAGAAAAGGCGATTCAGAGTAATGTTTCGGCTTCGATTGTTTTCAAAAACAGAAAAGGAGGCGTTATCGATGTGTCTAAAATCAATCAAGGAACTGAATTTGTTGCTGAGGTAACAGTGAAAAACCTAAAAAATGAACGTGTAGAAAATGTGGCGTTGTCTCAAATTTTGCCTTCTGGTTTCGAAATTGTAAATACCCGCTTCACGGATTATGGAGACGCCACCAATAACGTAGCGGATTATATTGATATTCGTGATGATAGGACTAATTTCTATTTTGGATTAAAATCGGGTGAAACCAAAACGTTTAGAATATTGCTGAATGCTTCATATTTGGGAACGTACTATTTACCAGGCTTGCAATGTGAAGCCATGTATGACAATACGTTTTTGGCCAGAACGAAAGGGTTTTGGGTACAAGTGGTGAAGTAATACTAAATGGAACGCAGATAACACGGATGCAACGGATTTTAAACAGATTGGAATAAGGTGTTTGGCTCAAAAAAAATCTGCGTAAATCTGCGATAAAATCTGTCATGCAAATAACGTGGATGCAACGGATTTTAAGCAGATTGGAATAAGTTTTTTGACACATATAAAATCTGCGTAAATCTGTGAAAATCTGCGTGAAAATAAGGCATTCAGATTTTGCACATTCACGCAGATAAAACAGTAACTATATTATGTTTTTAAAATTATTACAATATTTTGCGTCCCTTGCGGTTAAATAAAAATTACTTTGAAAAACAAACTAATTGCGTTCCTACAACGCATCATAAATTGGATAAAAAAAAATAAAATTAAATCATCAATGGCCTTTTTGCTGTTGGTGGTTTATTATTTTTCGTTGCCACGAACTTTGTTTCAAGAACCTTATTCTACGGTGATTGAAAGTAAA
This sequence comes from Flavobacterium sp. SOK18b, assembly GCF_014156605.1. Lineage (NCBI taxonomy): Bacteria > Pseudomonadati > Bacteroidota > Flavobacteriia > Flavobacteriales > Flavobacteriaceae > Flavobacterium > Flavobacterium sp. SOK18b. Next base: position 41,881 of record NZ_QKNZ01000003.1, on the reverse strand, counting down.
GAAGGAGAATTACTTGGCGCTAAAATTGCTCTTGACGGGCAATGGCGGTTTCCTTCTCAAGACAGCGTTCCCGATAAATTCAAGAAGTGTATAGTTTATTTTGAAGACGAATATTTCTATAAACACCCTGGATTCAATCCTGTGGCGATGATCAATGCTGTTCAGCAAAACAGGAAAGCAGGCAAAGTCGTCCGTGGCGGAAGCACCTTGACACAACAAGTCATTCGCTTGTCCAGAAACGGGAAAAGGCGGACTTATTTCGAGAAAATAATCGAACTCATTCTCGCCACCCGATTAGAGTTGGGTTACTCTAAAAACGAAATTTTGGAATTATATGCTTCTCACGCTCCTTTTGGCGGGAATGTAGTGGGTCTCGAAATGGCTTCTTGGCGGTATTTTGGCGTCCAATCCCATCAATTGTCATGGGCCGAGAGTGCAACTTTAGCTGTTTTACCTAATGCGCCCAGTTTAATTTATCCCGGAAAAAACCAAGTTAAATTATTGAGTAAACGCAACCGACTGTTGTTGAAATTAAACCAAGAAGGAGTCATTGATCATCAGACTTACGAACTTTCTATAGACGAACCTTTGCCTCAAAAACCGTATGATTTGCCACAAATTGCACCTCATTTATTGCAACGTGTTGCCAAGAATCAAGAAGGAACTCGTGTGAAAACAACTATAGAAATTGGGTTGCAAAATAGGGTCAATCAAATTGCAAAGTATTATTACAATCAATACAAGCAAAATGAAGTGCATAATTTAGCTATTTTAGTTATCGATGTGTCGAATAGAAAAGTGATGAGTTATGTGGGTAATTCGCCTACGGATGGCAATCATCAAAAAGATGTTGATATTATTGATGCGCCAAGAAGTACAGGAAGTATTCTGAAACCGCTTTTATACGCCGGTATGCTTGATGATGGAGAGTTGTTGCCGAATACCTTAGTAGCAGATATACCAACGCAGATTGCTGGCTATACGCCTCAGAATTTCAACTTGACATTTGATGGAGCCGTTCCAGCGCATCGGGCATTAGCACGATCATTGAACATCCCTTCTGTATTGATGTTACAGGATTTTGGAGTGAACAAATTTTACGAAGAATTGCAGCGATTCAAATTACGGGATATTTCAAAACCCCCTGATCATTATGGCTTGTCACTTATTTTGGGTGGTGCCGAAAGTAATTTATGGGACTTGTGCCGAACCTATGCAGGTTTGTCGTCGACCTTAAATTATTTTAATGCGAATCACGGGCAGTTCAGAACTAATGAATTTGCTGAATTAAACTATCAGGATGATTTTCAAATAGATTTTGGTGACGAAACTAATCAAAAGAACATATTGGGCGCAGGATCGATTTGGCTCACGTATAACGCAATGGAACAAGTCAATCGCCCCGAAGGTGACGAGGCTTGGAAATTTTATGACAGTTCACTAAAAATAGCTTGGAAAACGGGAACAAGTTTCGGGAATCGTGATGCGTGGGCCATTGGGACAAATTCCAGATATGTAGTGGGCGTGTGGGTAGGTAATGCTACAGGCGAAGGAAGGCCGACATTAACCGGTGTCACTAGTGCGGCACCCATTTTATTTGATATTTTTAATTTGTTGCCAAGACAGCGGTGGTTTGATACGCCAATTAAGGATTTAGAAGAAGTTGAGGTGTGTAGTTTGAGTGGTCATTTGGCCAAAGATGGGTGTCCGAAAATAAAACAATTAGTATCGAAGAAAGGAAAAAACACTTCGATTTGTCCGTATCACAAAACGGTGCATTTGGATAATTTACTGCAATTTCAAGTCAACAGCAGTTGCGAAAACATTGAAAATATAGTCACTAAGAACTGGTTCATTTTGCCACCCGTAATGGCTTGGTATTACAAAAGTCAGCATATTGAGTATTTGCCATTGCCACCGTTTAGGAGTGATTGTATGGGTACACAAATGGCTACAATGGATTTTATTTATCCGAAAACAAATAGCAAAATCTACCTGACTAAGAATTTTAATAGCGAAGTTCAGCCCGTGATTTTAAAAGTAGCGCATTCGCAAAGAGATAGTAAACTGTTTTGGTATGTTGATAATGTGTTCAAAGGCAGTACCAAAACCTTTCACGAAATGCCTATTTCGGCTACAACAGGGTTTCATTACATCACTGTGGTAGATGAATTTGGAAATGAAATTCGGAGGAAGATTGAGATTGTAAAAGAGTAGTTTTTTAAATTATTCTCCGGTGTAATCCTGAAGTAAATAAACCAGCATATTTCGTGTTGGTTTTTTATTTCTAAATTGTTTAATGACTACAGGAGCATTGATTTTTTTAAAACTCTTTTGATAAAGCTCTTTTGGATCGCTAAAACTATTTGAAACGGTTATGAAATAAGCATCATCTCCAGTTTTAAGCTGTTTTCTATAGGTGTTCAACCAAGCGTAAGTGTGAATGTCTTCCAGTTTTCCTAAAGCAATAAAATCTAAACCCAGAGGTTGTGCAATATAATTGTCAATGTGCGCTCCTGGAAACCATTTGTTATTTAGGATGAAAGTAGTTTTTGTTAAACCTGATTGTAGATCTTTATCGCGAACTTTTTTAAATTCAGTTTTGAAGAATTTCCAATCGTACATATCCAGTGTAAAGTCTTTTTTACCTAAAGAGCTTTCATCTTTGCTGCCAATTGTTCCTGGGTAAAAATCTATGGTTAGAATTCCTGCTACCGCAATTACAGAAATCAATATACAAGAGGAATAAACTGATTTTCTCCAAAATGGAAATGTAATTTTACTTTTTTCTATTTCATCTGAAATGTAACACGAAGCGAGTATCAACAGCGTTACAAAAGCGGGGCCAGACCAATGTGGTAGGGTATCTCTGAAGAATGAGAGGATAAGTAATATTGTAATTAAAGGCAAACTCAAGAAAAGAAGCAGTCTCTTTATGGATTTTTCAACATCAATTTTGTTTTTCCAAACGGCAATTAAAGAAATAAGTATCAAAAAATAATTGATAGGATTGTTGTAAAAAATTCCTCCGAAAAACTCTCTGAAAAAGCTCGAAGGGTTAATTCCTCTGCTAATTGTGACTCTTTGACTGTGATATGTATACGTTATAAAATGGTTCTCGACATTCCAAATTAAGATTGGTGAAATCAGGAGTAAAGTGATTAGAAATGCTAAATAAAGATAACCATTCTTAAGTAAATCTCTCTTATAAATTAAAATATACAATCCAAATCCTCCCCATAAAAAAACACCATGAATTTTGCTCATAATGCATAATCCGCTAAACAAACCGAATAAAATAAGAGAATAATTTATTTTTTTTTGATTGGCTTGTTCTGAAACAATTTGAATTAGAAAGTAAACGCTAATCAGCCAAAAAAACAATTGAGGCGAATCTGGAAGAATAAAAACACCAGCAATTATACTAGAATATAAAGAACTAGTATACAGTAAAGAGGCTATTATACCGGCCTTTTTATTTTTGATTCCTTTGCAGACATCATAAATTAGGTAAGTGTTAATAGCTCCGAGAGCGATTGCTCCTAGGCGAACAAATAGCTCATTGGTGAAATGGAGATTGAAAGTAGTTAGACGGATCAAAAAAGCAACCATCGGTGGATGATCAAAATAGTTCCATTGCAGGTGTTGGGCGTACGTGAGGTAATACACTTCGTCATTGCCTAAACCAATTGACATTGCAATAATACCCCTAACAAGTGTCGCAATAGTTATAATTAAAATCAATTGTTGGTTTTCTTTCATTATAATTTAAATGTATACAGTGAGTTAGCTGTGAAATTCCAAATAAAAACAATAACAGTGACCATGACTTTGCAAACGTAAAAATTGATTTTGGTGTTCTTTTGAAGTAAATATAGGAATGAAGTGTTTAATAAAAAACCTATAATTGAAATAAACAAAAAGCTTAGAAATTGAGTTGCTACGTGATTATCATTGTTCTGAAAAGTAAAATATTTATTCAAAAAGTAGTTGTTTACAACACCAAATAAGAATCCAAATGAATTGGAAAGATATTTATTGAACAATAATTTTTCTTTACAAATCCAGGTTATAGCGAAATCAATTACTAAACCAGAAAAGCCAACCAACCCAAATTTGAAAAATTTAATAAGATCCATTAATGTTTGGTTTATGTTGTGTTTTAGAATTATGAATCGCTATTTGAAATTGTTTTACAATTTTTTTGATTTTGAATCTTTTTTTCTTGAACCATAAAACACTTAAAGTTCCTGATAAGACTCCTATTAGTGCTCCAGCCAAAACATCAATTAGAAAATGATGAGCCAAATAAATTCGGGAATAGCCTATAGCTACTGCAAACAGTAAGCAAAGAGCCCAAACATGTCTTTTTTTGAAATAACTAGTAAGAACAGTAACCATCGCAAAGGCTGAGGCAGTATGCCCCGAAGGGAAACTTCGAAAACCTATTCTGCAATTTGAAAAAGTGTCTAGGTAATAAGCATAATGAAGGGATTCAAAATAAACACTAGGCCTTGGAGACGTTACAAATTGCTTTATTACTTGTGACAAAAGTCCAGAACTTAAATAGCTAATTAATAAAACAACACCTAAATCTCTGTGTTTTTTGAAAGAAATCATTATAATAGTAAACACTATTATAATAAAAAGACCATCTCCGCAAAACGTAATATTTTGAAAAATTATAGTTAGTAAAGACGTATGGAATCCATTCATAATTATGAAAGTATCGGCCTTTGAGTAAAAAATTAAAAAAAACATACAAGCTATAGTCAATGCTAAACAGCTGCTATAGAAAAAGCTGTTTTTGTTTATTATTTTTAAAAGTGTTTTCATCGTTAAGTAATTAGTAGAAGTAAAAATAAACCCTTACTGTTTTTACTTATTGAAATTCAGATTATTAAAATTCGATGAAATCGTAAATATAATGTTATGAAGAAGGTCGTCTAAGTTGACAGATATTTTAGCCCAGATAGCAGCGGCATCTCCCGATCTTAAAAAACAAGGCTTTTTCGGCCGTAGTTTTTTTGATCGGGAATATAGCGGATAGCTGGAAGCAGCTCCTAAAAAAAGAGCAAAAAAAAACTCCCCAATTTCTTGAGGAGTTTGTTTTTATTCTATGACAGCATTTTCTTTTTTGTCATAAAAGTGATATTCTAGGTACGTGTAAGCATCACGAGGTATAATTTTCACCCATTTTTTGTGCTCAAGAAACCATCTTGAACGCAATGATGGAAAACCTTTGGTAAGGTATGCGGCCACAAACGGGTGTACGTTAAGCACTACTTGATTGTGGTTTTTTAATACTCTTTCTAGGTCAAAAGCTATTTTATCAATGATTTGGATTGGCGCTTCAATTTCGCCACTTTCATTGTTTGGATCTTCTTCTCTAGTTTTAATATTAACTTCTGGTCTTACTCTTTGTCTTGTAATTTGGACTAAACCAAATTTACTAGGAGGTAAGATTTTGTGTTTTGCTTTATCATCGCTCATTTCTTCTTTTAAGAAATCGAACAACACTTTGCGATTTTCAGGATTTGACATATCGATAAAATCAACTACAATGATACCGCCCATATCTCGCAGACGCAATTGTCTAGCGATTTCGGCAGCAGCAATCATATTGACTTCCATGGCAGTATCTTCTTGGTTGGTGGCTTTGTTAGAACGGTTTCCGCTGTTTACGTCAATAACGTGCAACGCTTCGGTGTGTTCTATAATTAGGTAAGCTCCTTTACTCATGGAAACTGTTTTTCCAAATGAAGTCTTGATTTGTCGCTCTATGTTGTATTTCTCAAAAATAGGTGTGTCTTTTGATTGATAGAACTTTACAATTGATTGTTTGGATGGTGCAATTTCTTGCAAGTAATCCTTTGTTTGGTTGTACAACTCTTCATCATCTATTTGAATACCGCTAAAGGTATCGTTAAAAACGTCTCTTAGTATAGAAGAGGCTCTGTTGAGTTCGCCTAATACTTTTGAGGGATGATGAGCAGTTGGTAATTTTTTACACATTGCAGTCCATCTGCTAAGCAGGTTCTGCAAATCTTTTTCTAATTCGGCTGTATTTTTGCCTTCGGCTACTGTGCGAACAATAACACCAAATCCTTTTGGTTTGATGGATTGTACTAATCGTTTCAAGCGTTCTTTTTCCTTTTTGTCTTCTATTTTTTGTGAAATAGAAACGCGGTCAGAAAACGGAACCAAAACTATAAATCTTCCGGCAAGAGAAAGCTCAGCGCTTATCCTTGGTCCTTTTGTGGATATAGGTTCTTTGACGACTTGTACTAAAACAGATTGATTGGCATTCAAAACATCAGTAATGGTGCCATCTTTGTCTATTTCTTTTTCAAACTGAAAGTTTTTTAGGGAGAAATCTTTTATTTTACCTGCGCTTACAAGTTTTATGAATTTCAGTTGAGAAGATAGGTTAGGTCCTAAATCATGATAATGTAAAAAGGCATCTTTTTCAAAGCCTACGTTTACAAAAGCAGCATTGAGTCCAGCAACTGGTTTCCTGATTTTAGCAATAAAAATATCGCCTACTTGGAAGTTGCTTTTTTCTTCTTCTTTGTGTAATTCAATTAGTTTTCCATCTTTTAATAAGGCAAAATCTACGGCTTCAGAACTAGATCTAATGATTAATTCTTTATTCATTTGTAAATTTTTATCCGAACTTTTAGTTTCAAGTTTTAGGTTTTAAGTTTTAAAAACTCGTAACTAATAACTCATAACTGAATTGTAAGGATGGATTAAACAATATTTTAACAGGTATTGTACCCGGAGAAAATTTCAGTTTACAATATACAGTTTCAGTTTTTAGCTGAAGTGCTGACGGAGACTGTATATTGCTGACTGGATTTTCAATTTCAATGAACGTTTAAAAAGAAAAAAGTAGTTTAAAACTACTTTTTCTTCTTGTGACGGTTAGCTCTCGCTCTTTTTTTACGTTTGTGCGTTGCTACCTTATGTCTCTTTCTTTTTTTACCACTTGGCATGTCTTGTCGATTTTATGATTAATATTATTATTTTGCTTCGTTATTTGTTTTCACTCCTTCTACAAAAACTTTTGCAGGTTTGAATGCAGGAATGTTATGTGCAGGAATCTTAATAGTTGTATTTTTTGAGATATTTCTACCTGTTTTCTCAGCTCTAGTCTTCACTATAAAACTTCCAAAACCTCTTAAATATACATTGTCGCCAGTTTCTAATGAATTTTTAACTTCATTCATAAAGGTCTCTACAGTTGCTTGTACATCTCCTTTTTCAAGACCTAATTTTTCTGAAATTTTTGCTACGATATCTGCTTTCGTCATTTTCTTTCCTATTTATAATGTTGTACTATTTTTTTGAGTTTGCAAATATAGGAATTTAAAAAACAATAATTCAAGCTAATTCATTAAATTTTAATTACATAAACTTTTACTTTTGCTAACAAATAATTAAAACATGATTTTTTATAAAACACTGATAGATTGGTATTTACAAAACAAACGTGATTTACCATGGCGTCATACCACAAATCCATACGAGATTTGGCTCTCAGAAATCATGTTGCAACAAACACGTGTGGCGCAAGGAATGCCCTATTTTTTTGCTTTTACTACAGCATTTCCCACTGTTTTTGATTTGGCCGCTGCAAGTGAAGAACAGGTCTTAAAATTATGGCAAGGATTAGGATATTATTCAAGAGCACGTAATTTACATAAAACAGCCCAATACATCGCTACTGAACTGTCTGGTGTGTTTCCAGAAAATTATAATGAGCTTTTAAAACTAAAAGGAGTAGGCACGTATACGGCGGCTGCAATTGCATCATTTGCCTATAACGAAGCGGTTCCTGTAGTGGATGGTAATGTTTTTCGGGTTTTGGCTCGTTATTTTGATGTGGAAACAGATATTGCTCAGGCAGCAGCCAAAAATGAATTTTCAGCTTTGGCTTTTGAACTGATGCCAAAGGACAATCCTGCAATTTTTAATCAAGCCATAATGGAGTTTGGTGCCTTGCAATGCGTACCTAAAAGTCCTGATTGTGGCGGTTGTGTTTTTAATGATAGCTGCATGGCTTTGCAGAAAAACAAAGTCGATCAATTGCCTGTAAAGTCAAAAAAGCTCAAAGTACGAAATCGCTACTTTAATTATTTAGTTTTTGAAGATGCTAACAGTAATGCTTTAGTTCAAAAACGTACTGATAAAGGAATTTGGCACAACCTATATGAGTTTCCAGTTTTAGAAACCGATAAAGAGGAAGGTTTTGATTGTGTGAATGAATATGTTCAAGAAGTATATGGTAAAGAGGAATCAAAACCTATTATATATGAGTACAACACAAAGAGTGTATTGCACAAATTGTCCCACCAGCATTTATACATTAGGTTTTGGAAGGTTCAAGTAGAAGAAACTTTAGAAAATGCAATAGATATTGAAACTTTGCGAAGTTTTCCGTTCCCAATTGTTATTCATAATTTTATAGAAAAAGAATTGTTTTAAACCGTTTCCAAAAAAAAATGTACCTTTGATACATACCACAAATCACAATGAATGGAACATTAAATAAAGTCATGCTTATAGGTTATCTTGGTGACGCCATCAAGATGCACTACTTTGAGGGGGGCAATTGCATAGGCAGGTTTCAGCTGGCTACTAATGAAGTGTACATCAATAAAACTACCAATGAAAAAATAACTTCAACGGAATGGCACAATCTTGTAGTACGCAACAAAGCCGCTGAACTTTGTGAAAAATACCTTTCTAAGGGAGATAAAATTTATGTTGAAGGCAGGATTAAATCACGACAATGGCAGGCAGAAGACGGGAGTACAAAGCAAACCATGGAAATTCAAGTGACTGAATTCACTTTTCTTACTACAAAAAAAGAAAGTGAAAACAATAAATCTACAGCCGCGGGTGATGATTCAAAAAATACTAATTTTGAACCCGAAAATAAGACGCTACCTATTAATGACTTGCCGTTTTAAGAAAATAGAATAGTTTCTTTTAAATAAATTTCGATAATGATTTTAAAAAAAATAAAAATAAGCATCACGTTAATACTATTGGTTACAGTTTTATTCAGTTGCAAAGAGGAGTTATTGCCGAAACCGGCAGGCTTTTTACGATTGGATTATCCAGAGGCTACTTATGTGAATTTTGCTAATGAATGTCCTTTTGGGTTTGAGATGAACTCGGATGCAATCATTAAAAAAGAAAAAAATTGTGGTTTTACTATTACGTACCCTAAAATGAAGGCTACTATTTTTTTGACTTATAATCCTGTTCGCAACAACATAAACGCGTTATTGCGAGATGCGCAAACACTAACTTTTAAACACGTTATAAAAGCAGATGATATCTTGGAGCAACCGTATTTGAATCCAGATAAAAAAGTGTATGGTATGTTTTATCAAGTGGATGGGAATGCTGCTACAAACTCACAATTTTATGTAACAGACAGTACGAAACATTTTGTAACGGGATCTGTATATTTTTATGCCAAGCCCAATTTTGATTCAATAATGCCTGCAGCCAGTTATATAAAAAATGATATGCAGCGCCTCATGGAAACTTTAAAATGGAAATAACAGTTACGCCATAAGGTTAATAACAAAAATAAAGTAACTTCGATCAATAAAAAAATCCTCGTAAAGAGGATTTTTTCGTTTAAAATATAATGTTTAAGATTTCATATCTTTTACCTTGTACGTTTTACCATCAGCGGCTGCCTCAACTACTTTAGTTAGTTTTTCAGGTGACTGAATGGTTTTGTCAAAAGTTACTTTGGCTTGTTTTGTCTCAAAGTTTACGGTTGCTTCTTGAACGCCTTCAAGTTGGGTTAAGTCTTCTTGAATGGTTTTGGCGCAACCTATAGCACAGGTCATTCCTTCTACTGCAAAGTTTGCCGTTTGTAAATTTGCTGCAGCAATTTTCTTTGGTTTTGCGTTTGGATTTTTTTTGCCTTCAGCATCAGCAGCAATTTCAGTTCCTGGTTTTTTGTTTTCTGATTCTTTACATCCCACAAAAAGGGTGCAAGCAAACAATAATGCAAGTATTGATTTATTGAAATTCATGACGTTATTATTAAAAGTTTATTTTCTAAATGTGTTCACAAAATTAATTAAAAAATGAAGGCGTAATTCATAAAAAAAGTACAATTTTGGAGTAAAATTATCTATATGGAATCAAAGCAGTTAAAGTGGGTGTATCTTGTTGTTCTAGCGCTTGTTTGGGGGAGTTCTTTTATTTTGATCAAGAAAGGATTGGTAGGGTTAACGGCTATGCAATTAGGCTCACTCCGAATTATATTTGCCTCAATTTTTTTAATTATTATTGGTTTTAAAAGTGCTGCTAGAATACCTTCGTTCAAATGGAAGTATATTGCGCTAACCTCTTTGTTTGGTACTTTTATTCCAGCCTATTTATTTGCAATTGCGCAAACGGAAATTGATAGTTCCGTGAGTTCTATACTTAATTCTTTAACGCCTTTGAATACGCTTGTTATTGGCGCACTCGTTTTTGGTTTACAGTTTAAAAGAAATCAAACCTTTGGGATATTAATAGGACTTATAGGGAGTGCTTTGTTGATTTTGAACGGTGCTTTTCATCATCCTGAGCAAAATTATTACTACGCTATTTTAGTTTTGATAGCGTCAATATGTTATGCTATTAATGTGAATCTAATCAAGAAGTACTTGCATGATTTGAGTCCGTTGAGTATTACAACTGGAAATTTCATCGTGCTTTTGGTGCCTGCTTTTACCGTTTTACTGTTTACGAATTTCTTTTCGCAAGTGGGCGAACTTAAAGTACAAGAGTCGATCTTGTTTATTATGGTTTTAGGGGTTGTAGGGACAGGAATTGCAAATATTCTTTTCTTTAAATTGATTCAAATGTCTTCACCTGTTTTTGCTACATCAGTAACGTATTTAATTCCTGTTGTTGCTTTTTGTTGGGGATTGTTAGACAATGAAATGTTGACACCTGTGCAGCTTTTTGGTGCTTTTATTGTTTTGATAGGAGTGTATTTGTCTGCAAAGAAATAAGTACTCTTGTAGTGGTTTTGCGTGAGGGAAAGCAGCAAGCTACCGAAGTAGCGCGTATTGCCCGACAGCATAAAAAAAGGGACCAACTAGCCGGTATTGCTGAGTAGGTCCCTTTTTTTATGGGGTCACGCCCAAGAAATTTTAAATCAAAAAAGGTTGCCTATTGCTAGACAACCTTTATTATTTATGCGCTGTTTGTTTATTGAAAATCAGTAGCAAGTACTCCTTCGTTAATTTTAACATCACTTATTTTAATATCAAGATCAAAACCTACATTTTGAATCATAGTAAAAGGAACTTTTACGCCTTTTACTTCTCTATAATCACTATAAGTGGTAGTTTTAGTCATGCTTTTACCACCTTGCTCCATCACAACTGATTCAGCTACTTTTAAACCTGAAACCACATCATAGAACAATGTAGTTTTACCATTTTTAATTGCGTAAGCATCTTTACCATTGATTGGTTCAATGTTTACCAATGTAAGGCCTTCTTTTGTAGCTAGTGTTAATTCTTTGAACGGAGTAGCTTCTGCTTTCATGTCGTTTAGCATTTCGCCTTCAAGAATTTGTTTTTGTCCTTGTTGCATAACATAGCCTCCTTTTTCATTTACCACTTGCTTCATTAAGCTCATCGTTCCCATGGCTAACTCTACCATTAACATTCCTTTTGAATCGGTTTTTGAAACAAAACTTAGTGGAGCTGGAGCTTGTGGAATTGTAGTGCTTCCGTTCATCACAATAGTTTTTACTGCTTGTGCTGCTTGAAGTCCGCCAATAGCTTTGATGTAATTGTCAAGAACACTTTTTACTGTAACTCCTGCAGGAATAGCTTTCTTTAACTCTGGTTTTGCAGTTGGATTACCATATTTATCAAAATATTGTACTGGATATTTTAGTTTTTCTAATCCAGCAGCAACATCAGCAGCTTTACCTACTATAACGATACGGCTATTATCAGCTAAGAAATATTTGTTAGCTACACGAAGAACGTCATCGGCAGTTACGGCACTGATGTTTTTAATATAGTTTTCGTAGAAATCAGCAGGTAAACCTTGTGATTGAATTCTTAAAGCATAACCAGCAACAGTTTGAGGTTTTTCAATTTGCATTACAAATCTACCGATGTAACCTGCTTTTACGCTAGCTAACATTTCCTCAGATACTTTTTCAGTTCTAATCTTTTTTAATTCTTTGAAAATTTCAACTACCGTACTGTCTGTAACAGCGTTACGTACTTGAGTAGAAGCATTGAAAGTTCCAACTCTTTTATCTCCATAAATGCTACTTCTAGCCCCATAAGTCCATCCATGAGCTTCTCTCAAGTTCATGTTGATGTAGCTATTAAAATCGCCACCTAAAATTTGGTTTGCAATTAAAACAGCAAAATAATCAGGATCTGTCATTTTAAGTTTAGACATATTCACAACAGCAACTTCTGATTGTACTGCGTTTGGCATGTCAATAAAGTTAATTTGTGTTTGAGGAACATCCTTTGGATCAGTATATGATATTGATGGCGCAACAGCTTTTTTCCAGTTGCTAAAGAACTTTTCAACCATTTTTTTAGTCTCGCTAAACTTTACGTCTCCAACAATAATAAGGTAAGCGTTACTAGGAACAAAATAGGTGTTGTAATTTGTTTTTACATCCTCTAGTGTTACATTTTTTAGCGTAGTTTCGCTTACAAATTCACCAGCTGGATGATTTTTACCGTATGTTAAAACATTTACAACTCTTCCAGCTACTGCTGAAACGCTTTTTTCATTCGACTTAAGTCCTTCAATAAATTTTGCCTTTTCTTTGTCAAATTCCTCTTGAGTAAAAACAGGATTCAAGGCACCATCAGCCATTAATTCTAAAACACGTCCTGCGTATTTTGAAAGAGAACTTGCTGATGCTCCATTAGAACTAAAATTGATGTTTGCTCCAAGAAAATCAACCTCTTCGTTAAAAGCTGTTTTAGAAATTTTTGAAGTTCCGCTGCCTATCAAAGCACTTGTCATTTCAGACACACCTTTTTTATCACCTTCAGTGTAAGGGTCGTTATCTAAGGTAAGACTAAAGGATACACGTGGTAGTTTATGGTTTTCAACTACCATAACTTTTAAACCATTTTTTAATTCAAATGTTTGTGGTTTTCCAATTTTGATTGTTGGAGCCACTCCAGGTTTTGGCTGTGGGATGATTTGTCCTTGCATAATTATGGTTAAGAACAAGCTTGATATAATTAATATTGATTTTTTCATAATGAGATATCTTAGTTTTGAGCTTTGTCTTTAGATGGAACATAATCCAAAACTAACCTTTGGTTTGGATTCAAATATTTTTTTGCAACATCTCTTATTTCCTCACGAGTAATAGATTGGTAAATTTCTATCTCGGTGTTGATCAAGTTAACATCGCCGTACAATAAATAGTAGGTTGCAAGATTATCTGCAATACCATCAATTGTTGAATTGCTGTTTACGTATTGATTTTCGAACTTGTTTTGTAATTTTTGTAAATCCTTTTCAGAGATCAATTCAGTTTGAAGATTTACAATCTCAGCATCAATTTCAGCAAGAATATTTTCAACAGTATTTGGTGCTTGTGGCAGGCCGTAAATAATGTAGCTTCCGTAGTCTTCTTGATTATTACTAAAAGCACCTATTTGCAAAGCCATTTTCTTATCGTCTACAATTTTCTTGTACAATCTAGAGCTCTTTCCATCGCTTAATATTGATGAAATCATATCTAATACTCTTGCGTCTCTAGTTTTCATAGATGGCGTTCTGTAAGCAGCAACTATAGCAGGAATTTGGATGTTTGCATCCTCGTATTTTGCTTTTATAGTTTGTGTAATTGGCTCTTCAACAAATGTTTCTCTTTGTATTGGAGCTCCTTTTTGAATTGGTCCAAAATATTTTTGAATCCATTCTTTTGCTTGTTCTTTTTTGAAATCTCCTGCTACAATTAAAACCGCATTGTTAGGAACGTAGAATTTCTTATTGAAAGCTTGAAATTCCTCAAGTGTTGCAGCATCTAAATGACTCATAGAACCAATAGTTGCCCAACGGTATGGGTGTTTTGTGAAAATGTTCTTTTTTACCTCGGCTAAGAAGTTTCCATAAGGCTGGTTGTCAACTCGTAGTCTCTTTTCTTCTTTTACTACTTCGTTTTGAGTATCAACACCTATTTGATTAATAACAGGATGTAACATTCTCTCAGCTTCCATCCACAATCCTAATTCTAAGTTGTTAGATGGGAAAACTTCATAGTAGTACGTTCTGTCATCTGTAGTATTGGCGTTATTAACCCCTCCATTTCCAGTTACAATTTTAAACCATTCGCCACGTTTGATATTCTCAGTTCCTTCAAATAATAAGTGTTCAAAAAAGTGAGCAAATCCAGTGCGTTCTGGATTTTCGTCTTTGGCTCCCACATGGTACATCACAGATGTGATCACTGTGGGTGCAGATGGGTCATTGTGTAAAATTACATGTAAGCCATTGTCTAATTTGTATTCCTCAAAAGCTACTTTCTGCGCAGAAGCGACTCCTCCTAGCATAAACAAAGCACCTAAAGCCATTAATGAATTTTTCATAAGGTTAATAATTTTATTAATATGACAATTAGTAGTGCAGATATTTATTTTGTTACAGTAAAAATGCGACCCAAATAAACTTTAACATCTGTTTGATTGATAATAGAGATTATGACCTTGAAATGAAAAGTAAATCAGGTGTTTAGAGGTTTGAAATATTTTTCATAGTACGAATTGCAGGTTAAAAATATAATTGTATATTTGCAACCTTAAAAATTATTAAAACAATTCAGTATGTATGCAATCGTAGAGATAGCAGGGCAACAATTCAAAGTAAGCAAAGACTTAAAGGTTTATGTTAACCGTTTGACTAATGAAGAAGGTTCAAAAGTTTCTTTTGATAAAGTTCTTTTATTAGATGATAACGGAGCAATCACTTTAGGCGCCCCAGCTATAGAAGGTGCTTCAGTAGAAGCTAAAGTGTTACAACACTTAAAAGGAGATAAAGTTATCATTTTCAAAAAGAAAAGAAGAAAAGGATACAAAAAGAGAAACGGTCACAGACAATATCTTACTCAAATTGTAATTGAAGGTATTAGTGCATCAGGAACAAAAAAAGCAGCTCCAAAAGCTGAAAAAGTTGCTGAAGCTAAAGCTCCAAAGGCGTCTAAAAAAGGTGATGATTTGAAAATCATTGAGGGAATTGGACCTAAAGCTGCTGAAGCATTAGTTGCAGCAGGAGTTGATACTTTTACAAAATTAGCTACTGCAACTTCTGAAGCTGTAAAAGCAATTTTAGAAGCATCAGAGTCTAAATTATCTCATTTAGATCCTACTACTTGGGCTCAACAAGCACAATTAGCTGCAGATGGTAAAATGGACGAATTGAAAAAATTACAAGATGAATTAAACGGTGGTAAAGCTGTTTAATTATTTTATTAACTAATATAAAACTTATACGTCATGGCTCACAAGAAAGGTGTCGGTAGTTCTAAGAATGGTAGAGAATCAGAATCAAAACGTTTAGGCGTAAAGATTTTTGGTGGTCAAGCTGCTATTGCTGGGAACATCATCGTAAGACAAAGAGGTTCAAAACATAATCCAGGTGCTAATGTTTACATCAGTAAAGATCACACACTACACGCAAGAGTAGATGGAGTTGTTTTCTTCCAAAAGAAAAGAGATAACAAATCTTATGTTTCTATCCTTCCATTTGAAGTTGAAGCATAATTGATTTTCTCAATTATTTAAAAGTCCGTCTCGTTATAAAACGAGACGGATTTTTTTTATACTCACACAAGGGCTCTCTGTAGTGAAGAGAGCAGAGAAGTGAATAAATAGATAAGAGTTAGATTTAACAAAGCTTCTAGCCTTCAAAAGGCTACAAGCTTTCTTGTACATAGTTTCGCATGAGGGATAGCAGCGGCATCCTTTTATGGAGCGCAGCGCAATAAAAGATATAGCGAATAGCCCGACCCGAAGTTTTTACGGAGGGTCATGCCCAAAAACAAAAAACCCTCGCATTGCTGCAAGGGTTTCTCTATTTTAATTTAGTTAGCCACTAAGGACTAAGGACTAAGAACTAAAATCTAGTATCTGTAATACTCTGGTTTGAATGGACCAGCTACTTCAACACCAATATAAGCTGCTTGATCGTCACGTAAAGTTTCTAATTCAACGCCTAATTTAGCAAGGTGTAACATAGCTACTTTTTCATCAAGGTGTTTTGGTAACATGTACACTTCGTTGTTGTAAGCAGCACTGTTTTTCCACAATTCGATTTGAGCCAAAGTTTGGTTTGTAAATGAGTTACTCATTACAAAACTTGGGTGACCTGTAGCACAACCTAAGTTTACCAAACGACCTTCGGCAAGAACGATAATGTCGTTTCCAGCAATGGTATATTTGTCAACTTGTGGTTTGATTTCAACTTTTGAAGCTCCGTGGTTGGTGTTCAACCAAGCCATGTCGATTTCGTTATCAAAGTGTCCGATGTTACAAACGATAGTTTTATCTTTCATTTTCTCAAAGTGAGAACCTAAAACGATGTCTTTGTTACCTGTTGTTGTGATAATGATATCAGCGGTAGCAATTACTGTGTCTAATTTTTTAACTTCAAAACCGTCCATTGCAGCTTGTAAAGCACAAATTGGGTCAATCTCAGTAACCGTAACAATAGATCCAGCACCTCTAAAAGAAGCAGCAGTTCCCTTTCCTACGTCACCGTATCCGCATACTACAACTCTTTTTGCAGCAAGCATAACATCAGTTGCACGACGTACTGCATCAACTGCAGATTCTTTACAACCGTATTTATTGTCAAATTTCGATTTAGTAACCGAGTCATTAACGTTTATAGCAGGCATTGGTAATGTTCCCGCTTTTACTCTTTCGTACAATCTGTGAACTCCTGTAGTAGTCTCTTCAGATAAACCTTTGATCCCAGCAACTAAATGTGGGTAACGGTCAATAACCATATTTGTTAAATCTCCACCATCATCAAGAATCATGTTCAATGGTTGTCTGTCTTCACCAAAGAATAAAGTTTGCTCAATACACCAGTCAAAATCCTCTTCGTTCAAACCTTTCCAAGCGTAAACTTGAATTCCAGCAGCAGCAATTGCAGCAGCAGCTTGATCTTGAGTAGAGAAAATGTTGCAAGAAGACCAAGTTACCTCAGCTCCAAGTGCAATTAAAGTTTCAATTAAAACTGCAGTTTGAATCGTCATGTGTAAACATCCTGCAATACGAGCACCTTTTAAAGGTTGTTCGTCTTTATATTCTGCACGAAGCGCCATTAAACCTGGCATTTCAGCTTCTGCTAATTCAATTTCTTTTCTTCCCCAAGCCGCTAGGGAAATGTCTTTAACCTTGAAAGCCACGAAAGGCATAGTTGCTGTACTCATTTATAGTATATTTGTAATTACTTCGTCCGATTGCTGTAGAGCATCGGGTGAAAATTTTTTGCAAATTTACATAATAACTTATGATTATAAAAACATTCACTCCTATTTATGAAATGTTTAGTGGTGTAATCTTTTAAAAATCAATAAAATATACAGTAAAGTTGCAACTGTTTTAGTTTTTAGGAGCTATTTCCCGCTTTACATTACAATCTTTTTTTCTCGCAAGGGCGATTCAAAAAAGGATTTTCATTGCAATCGGGGCTAAAAATCAAGATACTAACATGCCATTATTTAAAATCACGAGTTTAAATTCTAACACTAAAATTTTAGTTTGGAAAATCACAGAATCTTTTGCCGAATTGCGTCAAGAAGTTGTTCTCAATGAAA
This sequence comes from Flavobacterium sp. SOK18b, assembly GCF_014156605.1. NCBI lineage: Bacteria > Pseudomonadati > Bacteroidota > Flavobacteriia > Flavobacteriales > Flavobacteriaceae > Flavobacterium > Flavobacterium sp. SOK18b. The sequence goes on along the minus strand of NZ_QKNZ01000003.1, from coordinate 24,024 downwards.
ATAATCAGTTGCGGTTAAACGCAATGAAGTCTGAGGTGCAGCAACGTGCCTTTCTTAGTGTTCGTAAGTTGTTACAGCAAGCAGGTTATTCAGATTTTGATTTGTATTACGACTCTTTTGGGAAGCCACATTTACACGATGGAAAATTTATATCTATTACTCATTCGCATCATTTTTCGGCCATAATTATAAGTGATGAAGCTGTAGGAGTTGATATTGAATTGCAAAGAGATAAAATACTGCGTATTGCAAATAAGTTTTGTGAGTCAGAGTTTCAATTTTTGAATCGGGACGACGCAGAATACATTAGGAAATTAACCGTTATTTGGGGTGTAAAAGAAGCTATTTTTAAAATTAGAAATGAAAAAGGCATCAGTTTTAAGGATCATATTCAGGTAAATCCTTTTGAGTTAGAAAATATGCAGGCGCAAGCGCAATTGCATTTTGATAACGTGATTCAAGATTTCAAAATCTGTTTTGAAGAGATAGAAAACTTTACTCTAGTTTACGCATTTGAAAATTAAAACAAGCCGTAAATTTGCGAATTTGCGGTAAAACTTATGGAGAACCTTTACGCCAAAATAATAAAAGCCAAAACTCAAAATCAAAAATTATTAGCGATCCTTCTAGATCCTGATAAAATTGATTGGAACACAGTGGCGATTTTAATATCAAAAATCAATCAATCACCAGCAACTCATATCTTCATTGGCGGAAGCCTTGTACATAATAATATCATTGATGAATTGATAGTTAGGATTAAACAAGATTGTACCCTTCCAATTATTCTTTTTCCCGGAAATCCCTCGCAGATTTCAGATAAAGCAGATGCTATTTTGTTTTTATCCTTACTATCGGGTCGCAATCCGGATTATTTGATAGCACATCAAGTAACTGCAGCACCTATTTTGAAACAAACCCAACTAGAAATCATATCTACGGGTTATATTTTAATTGAAAGCGGAAATGAAACCGCAGTAGAGCGTGTTAGTAAAACCAAGCCTTTGAAACGTCATGATTTAGATCTAGCAGTGAATACCGCTCTAGCAGGTGAAATGCTTGGTTGTAAACTCATTTATCTAGAGGCCGGAAGCGGAGCACAACTTCCCGTGCCGATAGAAATGATAAAAAAAGTAGCACATAAGATTGAAATTCCATTGCTAGTTGGAGGAGGAATTATAGATTTGCAGGGAATTCAACGTGCTTACAATGCTGGTGCGGATCTGGTGGTTATTGGGACTGCTTTTGAAAATGATTTGAATTTTTTTAATCCTTAATCAATGGTAGATTATTTTTTTTCTCAGTACAATGAATACCCAGCATTAGATATTTTTCTAGAAATTGTTGCTGTTATTTTTGGCTTATTAAGTGTGTGGTATGCTAAGAAAGACAATATTTGGGTTTTCCCAACGGGTTTAATAAGTACCTCAATTTTTGTGTATTTATTATGGAAATGGGTTTTGTGGGGCGATATGATGATCAATGGCTACTATTTTATAATGAGTATTTACGGGTGGTATCATTGGACGAGAAAAGAAGGTGAAACTGTTGCTTTCCCAATTTCAAAAACTTCACCTTCTGAAAAACGAATTGCCATAATTCTTTTTATATTTACGGTGGCTTTTGTAATATTGGTGTACTATTTTTTTGATAAATTCACCACATGGTACGCTTACGTAGACACGTTTATCACGGGAATTTTCTTTGTAGGAATGTGGCTTATGGCCAAAAGGAAAGTAGAGAATTGGATTTTTTGGATAATTGGGGATTTAATTTCGATTCCCTTGTATTTTGCAAAAGGATATACTTTTACTAGCTTTCAATATTTAGTATTTACAGTAGTTGCCATTTTTGGCTATTTAGAATGGAAGAAAATCTCAAACAATGCTCAAACGGAGCTACAGAAATAAGTAAAGTAGCTTTATTTGGTCCTGAAAGTACCGGCAAAACTACTTTAGCAAGGCAACTTGCGGTACATTACAAAACAGAATGGGTTCCTGAGTTTGCTCGGGATTACCTACAGCAAAAATGGGACGAAAATCAACAGATTTGTGCCCTTGAAGACATGCTTCCTATTGCAGTTGGTCAAGTTCAATTAGAAAATGAACTTGCGCTAAAAGCAAATAAATATCTTTTTTGTGATACTAATTTGATGGTTACCAAGGTTTTTTCTGAGGTGTACTACAATTATTGTGATCCTTTATTGCACCAAGAGGCATGCCAACATGAATACGATTTGATTTTTCTCACAGACATAGATGTGCCTTGGGAAAAAGATGATTTAAGGGATAAACCTCAGGGGAGAGAATCGGTATTTGCTGTGTTCAAACAAGCATTGCTTGAGCACAAAAAACCTTTTATAACGCTATCAGGAGATCAAGAATTAAGGCTCAATAAGGCAATCCGTATTATTGATGATTTGAGGTTAGCTAAATCAATGGGTTTTTCAACAGCTGATTTTGTACAAATATACCAGCATGGAATTGCCATACAAAATATTCAAGCTCAATTGAATTTTTTCCGTAACGGCATTACGCCAATAGATTTAGTAAGCCCGGCTAAATTATCTCAAGGCATTTTGAAATTATCAGATAAAGAGTTTGAAGAAAAAGCTGCTTTTTTTGATGCGCATAAAACGGATTTAAAACTAACTAAATTTGTTCCAGCATCAGGCGCAGCCAGCAGGATGTTTAAATTTTTGAATGAATTTTTAAACGATTTTGATGATAAAAATGAATCTATAAACGCCTATATCAATCGTAAAAAAGCTAGTGAATTATCTATTTTTATAGTTGGAATGGAGAAATTTCCTTTTTTTGAAGCAGTTTATGCCAAATTAAAACAGGAATTTGTAAACTTTGATTCTTTAGATCGTAATTTAAAAAATTTCTATTTCATAAAAGTCCTCTTGTCCACAGATCATTTTGATTTTGCTAACAAGCCAAAAGGCGTTCTACCTTTTCACGATTACAAAACTCATATTGCAACTCCTGTTGAGGAGCATTTATTGGAGTGTATGCAATATTCGAGCTCAAATAGAGGTTCTAGTTTGCATTTTACAGTTTCAGAATCGCACCAACATTATTTTGAAACTAATACAGCTTCAAGTAAAGTTAGAGTCGAAAAGCAATCTGGTATGGCCGTCGATGTGAGTTATTCTTATCAAAATCAAAGTACGGATACTATTGCGGTAACTCTTGATAACAAACCATACAGGGATGCAGCAGGCCAATTGGTATTTAGGCCAGGAGGACACGGTGCTTTGATTGAAAATTTGAATAATTTGGAAGCTGATATTGTTTTTATAAAAAATATAGATAACGTCATTCAAAATAATATCGATAAAATTGCCCTTTATAAAAAAGGCTTGGCAGGTATTTTATTATCCTTACAGCAAGATGTTTTTAAGTATTTGAGAGTTTTAGAGGGAAGTGCTGTTGCAGAAGAAATTTTGCAAAATATGGTGCTTTTTGTCACCGAAAGGTTGAATATTTCGATCACTTCAGACTTTTATACCGAAACTCTTGAACGAAAAATAGAGATTTTAAAAGTCATTTTGAACAAGCCAATTCGGGTTTGTGGTATGGTCAAAAACGAAGGAGAGCCAGGCGGAGGACCTTTTTGGGTTCGGGATAATGATGGAGTGATTTCTCTGCAAATTGTGGAGAGTTCTCAAGTTGATTTAAATAATGAAGAACAAAGAAACATTGCACAAGCAGCCACTCATTTTAATCCAGTTGATTTAGTGTGCGGAATTAAGAATTATAAGAACGAAAAATTTGATTTGACTCAATTTATCGATCCAAATAGCGGTTTTGTTGTCGAAAAAAACGCTGCTGGTATCGCTATCAAAGGGTATGAGTTGCCAGGATTGTGGAACGGAGCTATGGCCAACTGGCTAACTGTTTTTGTTCAAGTGCCTTTGATCACTTTTAATCCAGTGAAAACAGTGAATGATTTATTAAAACCCTTACATCAGCCTTAAGCTCTCAAGTAATGGATAAACAACAAATAGTAGCGGAATTAAATTACAAAGCAGTACGAAGTAGTGGTGCTGGTGGACAAAATGTGAATAAAGTATCCTCAAAAGTGGTGCTTTCATTTAATTTGATGCAATCTACAGGATTAACTATAGAAGAGAAAGTACTTGTAGCTGAAAATTTAAAATCACGATTGACTGTTGACGGAATTTTGATATTGAACTGTGATGAGGATCGAAGCCAAATTAGAAATAAAGAGTTAGTTACGAAGCGATTCTTAAATCTAATTGCTGATGCGTTGTTTGTGCCAAAGGAACGGAAAGCTACAAGGGTCCCAAAATCAGTCATTAGAAAGAGAATTAAGGATAAAAAAAGCACTTCTGAAATTAAAAAAAACCGAAAGAAACCAGAGCTGTAGTGTTGATTTTAAGGCAATGCGCACCAAAAAAATTATAGAAAATCCCGATTTTTAAAATTTATTCCAATTCATAATTTGTTATCCACAATTTATAATTAGTTTTGCATCGTCTCAAAGGGGTGCTCTAAATAACGAGCTGAGATTATACCCAACGAACCTGAACAGGTAATGCTGTTAAGGGAAAAAATGACAACATTACTAGTTTATAAGCTACTTATTTGTCATAGGAAACAATCAATTTTTTTAATCTAACAAAAGAATAATTCCCCCTTTTATTCGTAATCTATTACGGATGAAAACTTTATTTCACCAAAATGGCCAAGAGCCAAGGGCCTATGGCCAGAAACGAAACGTAAAGCTATTTTTTACTCTTTGTGCGTTTCACTTTTCACTTTTCACTTTTTCTCAAGTAAAAGACACTACTAAAGTTAATCAGCTTGATGCCGTTTTGGTATCAGCGGTTCGCGTCACAACAAAAACACCGGTAAGTTTTAGCAATCTCAACAAAAAAGAAATTAAGTTTAGAAATTTAGGGCAAGACATACCTATTTTAATGAATTACCTTTCATCTGTAGTCACTACTTCTGATGCGGGAAATGGAGTAGGTTACACCGGTATACGAGTGCGAGGTAGTGACGCTACTCGCGTGAATGTTACGATTAACGGGATTCCCTATAACGACTCCGAAAGTCATGGAACGTATTGGGTCAATATGCCAGATTTTGCTTCATCAGTTGAAAGTTTGCAACTGCAGCGCGGTGTAGGAACTTCTACAAATGGTTCAGGTGCCTTTGGCGCAAGCCTAAATATGCTTACGGATAGTTATGCTAACGCAAGCAATGGTGAGATCTCGAATTCTTTTGGAAGTTTTAATACTCGCAAACACACAGTGAAATTCAGTACGGGTTTATTAAACGATCATTTTGAATTAGCAGGTAGAGTTTCGGCACTGAAGTCTGATGGCTATGTTGATAGAGCTTCATCTGATTTAAAATCTTTTTTCTTGCAAGGAACTTATGTAGGTAAAACTACTTTGATAAAAGCGTTGGCTTTTGGAGGAAATGAAAAAACCTATCAATCATGGAACGGATTAGAGGATCTGGATGTGTTGAAAAACGATAGAACTTTTAATACGGCTGGGATGTATACTGATGAATTTGGGAATACTAGGTTTTATGATAATGAAACCGATAATTACCAGCAAGATCATTTTCAGTTGCATTGGAACGAAAAAGTATCGGCATCTTGGAACACCAATTTAGCTGTTTTTTATTCTAAAGGAAAAGGCTACTATGAGAACTATAAAGAAAACGCCAAGTTTGCTCTGTACGGATTGACACCAATTGTAATAGGAGGAACCACGATCAATAAAACTGATTTGATTCGTCAAAAATGGTTGGATAATGATTTTTACGGGACTACCTTTTCGGCTAATTATAAGGAGGACAAATGGGACGTGATTCTTGGCGGAGGCTATAATAAATACGAAGGCAGTCACTTTGGTAACGTAATTTGGGCGCGTTATGCATCAACATCTGAATTAGGGGACCGTTATTATGATGATTTTGCAACAAAAACAGATGGAAATATTTTTGCTAAAGCAAATTATCAAGTTGCAGATAAACTTAGCTTATTTGGAGACTTGCAATTGCGTAATGTACACTACAAAGCTAATGCTACAGAAACTGGTGTAGTGAATGATAATTTTAATTTTTTTAACCCAAAAGCGGGTTTGAGTTTTGAGATTGACGACAACAATCAATTGTATGCTTCTTATGCGAGAGCCAATCGTGAGCCGAATAGAACCGATTATGAAAACGGAAGCCCAAAACCAGAGAAATTAAATGATTTTGAGTTGGGATTACGTCACAATACAGCAAAGGTAAAACTGAATGCCAATGTGTATTATATGGTATACAAAGACCAATTGATATTAACAGGAGCCCTAGACGATGTGGGGGCGCCTATTCGTAAAAATAGTGGTGATAGTTATCGGTTAGGTCTGGAACTCGATGCTACAATAGCAGTTTTAGACAACTTAATTATTAGGCCTAATATGACCATTAGTACGAATAAGAATAAGGATTTCTTTTTTAGTAGAGATGGAGTTTTGACATCTTTAGGAAATACAAATATTGCTTACTCGCCTGATTTTATTGCCGGGAATATCATCACGTTTGTGCCTGTGAGTAATTTACAAGTTTCGTTTTTGTCAAAATTTGTTGGCGAGCAGTACATGGGTAACATAGATTCAGAAAAGTCTAAATTGAGATCGTATTTCGTAAATGACTTGAATTTGTCGTATGAATGGAAGCCTAAATCGGTTTTTAAATCGGTTATGATAAATGGTTTGGTAAATAATATTTTCGATTACAAATACATATCAAATGGGTATTTTTATACGTTTGATGATGATTATTCGAATCCTCCAGCAGTAACAACAATTGAAGGAGCGGGTTATTATCCTCAAGCAGGAATTAATTTCTTAGTAGGAATGACTTTGAAATTTTAATGAATTGAATTGTTTGTTATTGGATGAAGTCCTGATGGTTCGCTGTCAGGATTTTTTAGTTTATTAACACTCGCATTTTGAGCGATAATCCCGAGACGAACTATAATCTAATCGGTTCTTTCAGTAAAAAAATTACCGTTTTAACCTGCGCTTGCATATAAAAATGGATTGGTTTAAATATTTTCAAACCGATGCGATTGCCTCTGATTTTGACATTACCATCGCAAAGTTTTGGACTTTCAAATACAGTTACGAAAATCTTAAAAACACAAATAGCAACAAGCAGAGTAATTTTTACGACATAGCCAATACTTCGTTGCGTTATCAAAAAAAGAACAGTCCTTTTGGATTTGAGTTAATGGCGAACAACCTTTTTGATAACAAGGTGAAAAATGATTTTTCCTTTTCGGATTATCTTATCAGTCAGCATACCACTTTTGTATTGCCAAGGGTTTTCATGCTATCCGTTAGTTATAAATTATAATTTAGTTATACACACGCAGTACATCTCCATTAACTTGCACACGGTATTGTTTCATTGGGTATTGCAAGTTGCTTTGACCTGTAAACAAGCTATAGGTAACATTATCACATCCACAAACCGCATTAATTCCATTGATAGTCATGGTAGAGCACGTACTAATGGCTTGATTAGGGCAAGCAGCATCAAAGGCGTTGTAGCCACTACCAGTATTAAAAACAATCACGCCTCGTGCACCAATATTAGGGACATACACCGCATTGCTCACAAATTTAAGATTGGAATAACTAGGTAAATTCATGTTGAGGTCCATGCTGAAAGTATAATTAGGGACAAAGGGATTGTTATTGTTAACGCCAGAATCACTGCAAGAAAAAAACAAGGGAATCAATGCGAATAAGAGATGAATTTTTTTCATTTTAAAATAGTGTCAAAGTATTAGTGAAACAAATTTAATTTATTTAACTTTGACTTATATATGATTAACATATATTTATAGGCGAAAAAAAATAGTAGTATCTTTGTGGAAAGAAATCCCGTCCTGATGGGATTTTTTCTATTTATATAATTAATGAAATTATGAGTACAGTATCGTATTACACCGCAGAAGGATTAAAGAAATTAAGAGAAGAATTAGATTATCTAAAAAGCGTGATGCGTCCTAAAGCATCAGCAGATATTGCAGAGGCTAGAGATAAAGGAGATTTATCTGAGAATGCTGAGTATGATGCAGCCAAAGAAGCACAAGGTATGCTTGAGATGCGTATTGCTAAACTAGAAGAGGTACACTCAAACGCTCGATTAATTGATGAATCCCATTTAGACCTTTCTAAAGTGCTAGTTTTATCGAATGTGAAAATCAAAAACCAAACCAACGGAATGGAAATGAAATACACATTAGTAGCAGAAAGCGAAGCCGACCTTAAAACTGGAAAAATATCAGTTACCTCACCTATCGGGAAAGGTTTACTGGGGAAATCTGTAGGTGAAGTTGCTGAAATTACGGTGCCAAACGGAGTTTTGAAGTTTGAAATTCTTGAAATTTCAAGAGACTAATTTTAAATAATAGTTTAGTTCTAATACATTAAATTGCAACGATGCCAAGTATTTTTACCAAAATAATCAACGGAGAAATTCCTTGCTACAAGATAGCAGAGGATGAAAATTTCATAGCTTTTTTAGACGTAAACCCTAATGCAAAAGGACATACACTTTGCGTTCCAAAACAAGAAATTGACAAAATCTTTGAAATAGATGACGATTTATATATTGGCTTAATGCAGTTTTCAAAAAAAATTGCGGTCGCTTTAGAGCAAGCAGTTCCTTGCAAACGCGTAGGTATGGCTGTAATAGGTCTCGAAGTTCCACATGCACACGTTCATTTAATTCCATTGAATGAAATGGATGAAATGCGTTTTCAAAATAAAGTAACGTTATCCAAAGATGAATTTGAAGCTTTGGCAGCAAGCATAAAAACCTATTTATAATAGTTGTATCAATAGAATAATTTGGTATGCTTTTCGTTTAATAGAGAATAGGTGCAAACCTGTTCTCTTTTTTATTTTATGATGCCTACATTATATACTATGAAAAACATTTTTTTGTTGTTTTTTTTCTTTTTCTCCTTGTTGAGTTTTGGACAAGCAAATTCTGGATATGCTATAGTTGATGCTAAAATGGCGGCAATTCCTGCTAAAGCAACAACTTCTACGCAAGCAATTGCAAACTACATCAACGCTAATTTCAAAACAGAAACGGATAAAATCAGAGCTGTTTTTTATTGGACTACATCCAATATCAGCTATGATGTGGCCAATATGTTTACCATAAATTTTAATGAAACCGAACAGGAACAAATCGCAAAGACGTTAAGAACTAAAAAAGGGGTTTGTATTCATTATGCAGTAGTTTTCAATGAGCTTTCGCAAAAAACAGGAATTCAATCCTATATCATTGAAGGTTATACAAAGCAAAACGGAAAAATAAGTGATTTAGCCCACGCTTGGATCGCTGCAAAAGTTGATAAAAAGTGGTATATATTTGATCCAACCTGGGGTTCTGGCTTTGTAAATAATGGTAGGTTTTCAAAAAAATTAAACAATTATTATTTTATGGCAGGTCCTTCTACAATAATTGCTTCCCACATTCCATTTGATTATTTGTGGCAATTTTCGAATTATCCAATTACCAATAATGAGTTTTATGAAGGGAAAATTCAAATCAATAAAACCAAGAAATACTTTGATTTTGAGAATGAAATTACCAAATATAATGCATTATCTGAAACGGGTAAATTATTTGCTTCGGCAGAAAGAATAGAGAAAAATGGATTGAAAAACGCCATGATTTTGCAGCGTTATGAAGGAAAAAAACAACAGTTGACTTATTTGCGACAAAATACAAATATTGAAAAATTGAATTCTATTGTGAATGAAATGAATCTGGCAGTTCTTCTATTGAATGATTTTATTTATTACAGAAATAATAAGTTTAAACCAGCTTTGTCAGATGCTGAAATTAGCAGCATGATTGAAACACCAAAAGAGAAACTACTCAATTGCCAGAACAATATTTACAGCCTGGGATCTGTTGGTAGTCAAAACACATCTAACTTGGAATCAATTAAAAAATCAATTGGAGTAGCTTTGGCGCAAGCCGAGGAACACTCCCTGTTTGTAAAAAATTATTTGAGCAAGTCTAAAATAGTCAGAAAAACAATGTTTTCTAAAGTTACCTGGTTTGGCGTTCCGTTAAACTAAATTAATTTTTTTAAACTCACTTGCATCGTGGTGCCTTTGCCTATTTCGGACTGTAATACTTTTATGTTTCCTTTATGATATTCTTCTACAATTCTTTTTGTTAACGAGAGTCCTAGTCCCCAACCTCTTTTTTTTGTGGTAAAACCCGGTTCAAATATAGTTTGAAACTGTTTTTTAGGGATGCCGCTTCCGGTATCAGTAATGTTGATTTTTACTACTTCTTGATCAGTAGTGATTTCAAGGTGTAAATTTCCTTTACCTTTCATGGCATCAATAGCATTTTTTACCAGGTTTTCAATAGTCCAACTGTATAAAATTGGGTTTAGCATGACCTTAATAGTTGCTTGTGGAGCGCTAAATGAAAACTGAATTTGTTTTGAAAATCGAGATTGCAAATAATCATAAGATTGTTGGGTTTCATGCACAATATCTGTAAGCTCTAGTTTGGGTTCAGAACCAATTTTTGAAAAACGATCTGTAATAGTTTGCAGGCGTTCAATATCTTTTTCGATTTCTTGGGTAGTGCTTTCAGCAATATTTTCAGATTTTAAAATTTCAACCCAGCCAATAAGAGAAGATAATGGCGTACCTATTTGATGTGCTGTTTCCTTTGCCATTCCAGCCCACAATTTGTTTTGAGTTGCCATTTTTGTGCTGCGGTAGTAATTGTACACTAATCCCCCAAAAAGAACAATTATTAAAACCAGCGCAAGGGGGTAATATTTCAATTTGTTTAATAGGGAAGAGTTGCCGTAATATAGTTTTTGAAATTTTCCAGGAACATATTCTATAACAATGGGATCATTTTCTGATTTTAAGGTGTTTAGTATCGTGATAGCCTTTTTGCTTTTTAACAAATTTTCCTCGTCAATATTAACCGTATTGATGATGCTGTCATTTTCGGTTAACATAATTGGGATTGATGTGTTATTGCTAAAAATCTGTAATGGCAATTCAACCTCAGTATTTTCATCGGCGTTAATTAATGTTTTTTGGGCCTGCGCCCAAAGATTCATTTTCAAGCGCTCTTCATTCTTGAAAATTTGAAAAAAAGTATACGTATTCCAGAGAATTAAACTAATGATAAAAAACGATGCGAAAATAATAACCCAGCGGGTGTTAACTCTTCTTTCGGAAAACTGCATACTAATGGATTTTAGTGCTAAATATAACGAAATAAATGCGCTTGTATTTTAGTTTTTACCAAAGAATTTTTAATCAAAGAAATGACCACTTTATTTTATTCTAGTGTAATGTGTAGCTATTTTTTTGTTTTTTCTGAAATTCTTTGTCAAGTAGATAAATAGAACTTAGTGCTATGGTTACTGCTACAGTTAATATTATAATTAGGTTTGTCGTTCCTCCATATAATTCAGTTAGTGAGTACTCGCTTGTTGATTTAGTTAAATTCACATTTCTTGAACCAAAATATATGGCAAGAAAGGCTAGAAAATTATTAGTCATGTGTATTATAATGGGTAGAGTTATTTTTTTTGTTTTAAAATAAACCCAACCTGATAAAATTCCACCCATAGAAGCCCCTATAAACTGCCCAGGATTCAAATGCATTAGACCAAAAAGCAAACTTGAAATAATTATTGACTTTAGTGGAGAGTAGCTTTTTAAAAGTCCATTTAGAATAATTCCTCTAAATATCAATTCTTCAAGAATAGGAGCAGCAATAACTATAGTAATAAATGAATACACACCCGTGTCACTTTCACTGTCGAGAAGTATCTTTTGCATATATTCTGGAATTGGGATTTGGCTAACAATAGGAAATTCTATTCCTATTAGAATTGCAACTGTCGCAAAGCAAAGCAGTAAAACAATTTTTATCGAACCAATTCCAAAATCATAATTACTTGTCTCTTGTCTATTTATCCTTTTACGATGAATAATAACAAAAGTAGTCCCCATTGTCAGAACATAAGAAATTAAGGAGGTGAGTTCTTTTCCTAAAGTTGTTTCAAATGGTGTTACTGTAATACTAAATAACAATTGAAATAATATTATCGTTCCTAGCACTCTCCAACTTTCTCGAATATTGGGATAACTTTCTTCATTACTTATTTCTGCCATTTTTTGTTGTTTTATTTTTTTATACTTTACCGAATGATAGTCTATATAATTTATGGAAAACTGCGTTCCAAAATCTCAAATAAAATTTCAAAACGGTGTCCATTAAATTAGTGTGCATAAATATAAAGAAATAAATGTTTTACTATTTTAGTTTTTACTAAGAAATTTCACCAAAATTAATCTTGATCTAATTTCATTCTAATTTGGGGACACGGCTTTCTAAACTTAATTGATTTGTCTACTTTTGTATGCTACAGCACTAAATAAAAAATCTATGATTACTATTGATCCTAAAAGTATTGAAACCGCAAAATTACAAGGGTATTTACAAAGTTCTGTTGGGCCCAGACCTATCGCTTTTGCCAGTACGATGGATGAAAATGGCAATGCCAATGTTTCTCCGTTTAGTTTTTTTAATGTTTTTAGTGCTAATCCACCTATTCTTATTTTCTCACCGGCACGCCGCGTGCGAGACAACTCAATAAAACACACTTTGATCAATGCCGAAGCTACCAAAGAAGTAGTGATCAATGTAGTGAACTACGATATGGTTCAACAAATTTCCTTAGCCAGCACAGAGTATGCTGATGGAGTAGATGAGTTTGTAAAATCAGGATTAACGCCTGTGCCTTCACATATTGTTAAGCCATATAGAGTAAAAGAATCTCCAGTACAATTTGAGTGCAAAGTCAATCAAATTATTGCTTTGGGTTCAGAGGGTGGCGCGGGTAATTTAGTCGTGTGTGAAGTTGTAAAAATTCATATTGACGAGGCCGTTTTAGACAGTAACGGCGCTATCGATCAACATAAAATTGACTTAGTTTCGCGCTTAGGCGGCAATTGGTATTCTAGATCCAATCAAGGACTTTTTGAAGTGCCAAAACCATTGGCAACCTTAGGGATTGGCGTAGATGCTATTCCAAATTTTATAAAAGAAAGTAAGGTTTTTAACGGAAATGATTTGGGGATTTTAGGAAATGTGGAAGCCTTGCCTACAACCGAAGAAGTTAGTATATTTGTACAGCAAAATTTTGCAGTTAAAGCTGTTTTGAGCTCAGATGATACTGAAAAAGTGCATCTTACGGCAAAAAAATACCTTAACGATAATGATGTAGTCTCGGCATGGAAGGTCCTTTTAGCCGATACTTTAAAATAGAGCATAACAATAAATATAGAGAAGATGGAAGTAACAGGAAAAATTAAAATGATCGATCAAACTAAAGAAGTTGGATCTGGAGGTTTCAAAAAAAGAGATGTTGTAGTAACAACTGATGAGCAATATCCGCAACATATTTCGGTTCAGTTTGTTCAAGATAAATGTGATTTGTTGAATAATTTTCAAGTAGGTGAAGCTGTAAAAATTGATATTAACTTGAGAGGAAGAGAGTGGACAAATGCACAAGGTGAAACGGTTTATTTTAACACTATTCAAGGATGGAGAATAGGGAAATTACAAGCGGAAAGTCCTTCTGCTCAGCAAATGCCTCCTATGCCATCTGCAGAAACATTTGCACCAGCAACTAGTTTTAACGAAGAGGAAGCAGACGATTTGCCGTTCTAAAATAAAATTCCAAAGTATATTAATCCAAATTCTAAGTTGAAGCTTTCTTCATATTGGAATTTGGATTTTTTTTTGAGCATACCTGCCGTTTTCTTTATAATTTATTTATCATGCATTACCTTTCTGATATTTTATATTTTCCCGAAGTAAATAAAGCCAATCGAGATGGCATTCTTGCTATTGGTGGGGATTTATCTCCAGAACGCCTGCAGTTAGCCTACAAAAGCGGTATTTTTCCTTGGTTTGAAACCGGAGATCCAATCTTTTGGTGGTCGCCAAACCCAAGAATGGTTTTGTTTCTTGAGGAGTTAAAAATCTCCAAAAGCATGCGCAACATTCTCAATAAAGGCGAATTTTCGGTTACTTTCAATCAAAATTTTAGACATGTGATTTCCTATTGTCAAAAAGTAAAACGCGACGGTCAAAACGGCACTTGGATTACTAATGACATGATTGAGGCCTATTGCAAATTGCACGAATTAGGTATTGCAAAATCAGTTGAAGTGTGGCAAGATGATATCTTAGTTGGCGGTTTGTATGGAGTTGATTTGGGTTATGTTTTCTGCGGTGAAAGCATGTTTTCGTTAGTTTCTAATGCTTCAAAAGTGGCGTTTATTGCCTTGGTAAACCACTTAAAAAAAGAAAATTATAAGCTGCTCGATTGTCAAGTTTACAATCCACATCTCGAAAGTTTAGGTTGCCGAGAAATTTCTCGCGAGGAGTTTATGCAAATTTTGCAGCAGCAGTAGGGCCTAATTCCAGCTGTCTGTTACAAGTCCTCCCTCAAAGCCTTATTTTTTCTAAAGCCATCAAAGGAGCTTCCTGCCGGTCGCTCTTTGCTGTCTCTAAAAAATAGGCTTTTCAGTCCGGGCTTTCCACGTCCATCTGGGGCAAAACACCTGATTTTTTCAGTACTTTATGGTTTGCTGCAAACAACTAAAACTGCAACTTGGTAAAATTCCAATCTAAAGTTTGATACAGAACCAATTCATTTTTTAAAGTTGGTAAACCCATAATTAATTTTAAGGTTTCGTGTGCCATCATCGTTCCTATCATCCCTGGTAAAGTGCCTAGCACACCATTCAAACTGCAATTTGGTACGTCTTTTGGATTGGGAGGCTCTGGAAATAAATCCCGAAGATTTTTACTTCCGTTGTGATTATAAACAGCTAACTGACCTTCAAAACCTAAAATACTGCCATAAACCAAGGGTTTGCCCAAAGCTACACATGTATCATTCACTAAATAACGAGTGGCAAAATTATCAGAACCATCAACCACAAAATCATATTGAGCAATAAGGGTTAAGGCATTTTCGGCAGTTAATTTTTGGTTATAAGCCGTAACGTTTATCAATGGGTTGAGTTTTTCAACGGTTTCTTTGGCTGTTAAAGCTTTGGATAAACCCACCTGATCTTCGGTGTAAAGTATTTGCCTGTGCAAGTTGTGAATTTCTATTTTGTCAAAATCAATAATGCCAATGTGGCCCACACCAGCTGTAGCGAGGTATTGCAAAATAGGACAGCCTAAACCGCCAGCGCCAATGACTAAAATCTTCGCTTGTTTGAGTTTTTCTTGTCCTGAATCACCAATTTCGGGCAACATAGTTTGTCGGTTGTATCGTAAAAATTCTTGTATTACACTCATTTTATTGTGTCTTAAAGTTTGAAAATCTTAAAGTAGAAAGTTAAAAGCTGAGCTATAAAGGAAAGTCGAGTACTTTTGACATTTGACTAAAGGTTCTATCCCAATCTTTCCAAACGGGTTCATAGCCTTTTTGGGTAATCATTTGGGCAATTTCGGCAACAGAACGTTCATCACTAATCTCAAACTGTTCTAAAGATTGAGGATCGATTACATAACCACCTGGATTGGTTTTGGAACCCGCACTCATACTCGTTGTACCAAGCGGAATAATATTATTTCTGAATTTTTCATTTTCACGGGTCGAAATGGAGATTTCCAAATCTTCGTTCCACAGACGGTAGGCGCAAATCAACTGCGTCAAATCTTTGTCATCCATAATAAAGTTGGGTTGAATCACTCCTTCCGCAGGACGCAATCGTGGAAAAGAAACCGTGTATTTGGTTTTCCAATACGTTTTTTGGAGATAATCCAAGTGTAAAGCATTGAAAAAACTATCAGTGCGCCAATCCTCTAATCCTAACAAAACCCCTAAACCAATTTTATGAATTCCAGCAGTTCCAACCCGATCTGGAGTTTCTAAACGAAAATCGAAATTAGATTTTTTCCCTTTGGTGTGGTATTGTTTGTAAACATCCCGATGATAGGTTTCCTGATAAACTAAAACGGAATACACTCCAGTTTGGTGCAATTGTAGGTATTCTTCTGTGGATATAGGTTGCACTTCCACAGAAATTGTCGAAAAATCATTTTTTATTTGAGTTACAGACTTTAGAAAATAATTGATGTTTACCGTATAATTGGCTTCGCCAGTTACTAATAAAACGTGGTCAAATCCTGCTTTTTTTAGGGCTTCAACTTCGAGTGTGATTTCGCTTTCGGTTAGGGTTTTTCGTTTGATTTTGTTGTCCAGACTAAAGCCGCAATAGGTACAAATATTTTGGCATTCGTTGCTCAAATACAAAGGCGCATACATTTGGATGGTTTTGCCAAAACGCTTTTTGGTTAATTCGTGACTTATTTGCGCCATTTGTTCCAAATAAGGTTGGGCAGCAGGCGAAATCAAAGCTAGAAAATCATCCAGATTGCGTTTGGTTTTAGCTAAAGCTTGCTCGACTTCTATGGTAGTTGTCTGATAGATCTTGGTTTGAATTGTATCCCAGTCGTATTGTTCAAAAACCGATATAAATGTGTTCATCTTTTTAAGCTGCTTTTTTTGGCACGCAGATTTTGCAGATTTTTGCAGATTTTTTTAAATCTGTTCCTCAATTTCTCTGCGTAAATCTGCAAAATCTGCGTGCCATTTTATTGTAATTATATTTTATTTGCAATCCGCTTAATATCCTCTAAAATCGAGACAATATCGAAATTAACTAATGTTCGAAAACCGATTTGAATGTGTTCATTGTTTTGCTTTTTTTGGCACGCAGATTTTCAAAGATTTTCGCAGATTTTTCACATCTGTTCCTTAATTTCTCTGCGTAGATCTGCAAAATTTGCATGCCATTTTATTGTGATTATATTTTATTAGCAATCCGCTTAATATCCTCTAAAATCGAGACGGTATTGAAATTAACTAACAAACCCAGTTTTTTATCAGTCAATTTTAAATAATTTGTAATTTGTTTATAATGAATAGGCGCTAAATTTTCCACAGATTTCAATTCAATAATTACTTTATCTTCAACTAGTAAATCAATTTTGAAAGCAACATCTAATATGATTTCATCATAAGGAATGGCGATTTCAAATTGTCTCTGCACTTTTAAATCCAATTTAGTTAATTCATAGTATAACGCACTTTCATATACAGATTCAAACAAACCTGGACCTAGTGTGTTATAAACTTTGAAAATTGCTCCTCTTATTTGATATGAAATTTCATTTTCTGTCATTTTATAGAAATTTTGAATTAATTATAATTGAATATAGTAAATTTCTTTAAAAATGATTGTGTTTTTTGCATACAGATTTTTTAGTTCTTTTTAAATATGTTTTCATTTTATCTGCGTAAATCTGTAAAACCTGCGTGCCAATTTAAAAATTACTTGTATAAAAATGCCGTTAAAGGACTTGAAGCCACCGCTCGATTTACCTTTTGTGCCAATTGTGCTTCGTATGCTTTTCGTCCTGCAATTACCGCTTCCTTAAAAGCTTCAGCCATCAGTTTTGGATTTCCAGCAACAGCAATAGCGGTGTTTACCAAAACAGCATCAGCGCCTAATTCCATTGCTTTTGCGGCATCGGATGACGCTCCAATTCCTGCGTCGATTATGACAGGGACTTTAGATTGCTCGATAATAATCTCTAAAAAATCAATTGTTTTTAATCCTTTGTTACTTCCAATTGGAGATCCTAAAGGCATTACCGCTGATGTTCCGGCATCTTCCAAACGTTTGCATAAAACAGGATCGGCGTGAATGTAAGGCAAAACAATGAATCCTAATTTAGCTAGTTCTTCAGTTGCTTTCAAAGTTTCAATCGGGTCGGGTAACAAGTACCTTGGATCGGGATGGATTTCGAGTTTGAGCCAATTGGTCTCCAAAGCTTCTCTAGCTAGTTGCGCTGCGAATACAGCCTCTTTCGCATTTCTTGCTCCCGAAGTATTGGGTAATAAATTAATGTTTGGATGTTTAAGATGGGCTAAAATGGCATCGGTTTCGGTTTCTAAATCGATACGTTTTAAGGCGACGGTAACCAATTCACTTCCGGATGCCAAAATAGCTTCTTCCATTTGTTGGTTGGAACCGAATTTCCCTGTTCCTAAAAACAAGCGCGATTCAAAGGTTTTATCTCCTATTTTAAATGGTAACATATAGTTTTTCGTTTAGTTGTGTGATTAATTCGGATGGATTTTCACTTTGGGTAATTAAACCCGAAACAGCAATCCCGTTAACGCCAGTTTCCATTATGCTTTCAACGTTTGTAAGTTGGATTCCTCCAATAGCATAAATGGGAATTTGTATTTCTTTAGCTTTCATCTTTTCGATAATGCTGCGGTAGCCATCAAACCCTAAAATCGGACTTAATTTTTGTTTTGTTGCTGTAAATTGGAACGGACCTAAACCAATGTAATTACAGCCATTTTCAATGTGATTTTGAATATCTTCAAAAGTATTGGCAGTTGCTCCGATAATTTTTTCACGACCTAAAATAGTTCTCGCCGCTGCTACATTCATATCGGTTAAACCTACATGAACTCCATCCGCATCTAATTGCTGTGCTAGGTGCACATTGTCATTGATGATTAAATACGCAGAAAATACATCGCACAAAATTTTTGCGGTTTCTGCAACATCAAACAGTTCGGCGGTGGAAGCATTTTTGAAACGCAACTGAATCCACTCACAACCGTTGTCAAGCGCATTGCGAATATTTAACAATTGTTCTTCGACGGTGTTTCCTTGAGAAATATATTGCAGTTTATGGTACATAATGATATCCTAGTTTTGTGGGGTTAGATTGTAAGTAGGCTTCTATATATTTTTTGGCATTGGCACAAGCCGTTTTTAGTTCTTGTCCCAAAGCTAAATGAGCTGTAATGGCCGATGATAACACGCAACCTGACCCGTGTTTGTCGAAAATAGTAGTACTATTTGGTTCCAGATTGAAATATTCATTTTCTAAATACAAATAATCAGAGCCAATTTCGTCTGGATTGTGACCGCCTTTTAACAAAACGGGGCAATGTTTCGAAAGTAAAATGGCTGTTGTTTCTGCATTAAATCCTTTAGAAGATAATTGTAAAATCTCATTGTAATTGGGAGTGATCAAATCAATTTCTTTCAGTATTTCAATCAAAGTAGTTTGGTTTTTAATCGTTAAAAAATCAAATTTTGTAGTTGATTTTAAAACAGTGTCCCAAACTATTTTTGTTTCTGGCGAAAGCTTTTTGATCAAAAAAACAACTGCTTTTAAAAAAGCCAAAGAAGGTACAATTCCAATTTTTACGGCTTTTATATCGTATGTATTAAATATTGTTTCAACAGATTGCATAACAAAATCCAAATCTGTCCATTGTATTGCTACAAATTCATTCTCGGTTTGAATGGTATTTGCTGTACTAATTGCAAAGCCATACACCTGATGTTGCTCGAACGTCTTTACATCTGCCAAAAGACCTGCACCTGCTGAAGGATCCAAGCCTGCAATGCTTACTACAAAAGGTCGTGACATAGTTTAAAATTTTCTATTGAATGGTTGTTGTTCCAAATAGTGCCTAAAAGTGCTACATCATCAAAACCAAATGCTAATGCAGTTTCGATATTTTCGGATGTAATTCCTCCCAGAGCAATCAATGCGGTTTTGTTATTTTTTCTTTGTTCTAATTCTTTTTTGAAATCCAGATTCGAAACATAATTAGGTTTTGAAATACTTTTGAAAACAGGGCCAAAAAAAGCGTAATCAAAAACACTTGATAGCTCTTCAAAATCGGACATTTGATGAATAGAGGTGGATAGTGTGTATCCACTTTTTTTCCAGTTTTCTAAGCTTTCTTGGGATGTTGCGATTCTGTTTTTTTCTGTTAAATGAATGCGATCAATTCCTAATTCTAACGCTAAATGATGATGACTATGCAAAACCAATCGGTGTCTGAATTCAGTTTTTATTTTCGATACAAATGTTTTCATTTCTGTTTCTGAAAAATCAGGTTTTCTGATATGAAGCAACTCCAATCCATTCTCAAAGAGAGCGTGTATGGTGTTGATTTCGTTTGCTATTTGAATTGGACTTGTGATTACAATCATTTTTAGATTTAAGGATTTAAAGATTGAAAGATTTAAAATGGTTTAAATTCAAGAATTTTTAAATTGTTAAATCATTTAATTTTTCAATTGTCTTAAATATAAATTTCTTTTCCCTGTTCAATAAACTCTTCGGATTTTGCAGCCATTCCTTTCTCGGCTTCAGCAACGTCACGAATTTCCTGAGAAATCTTCATAGAGCAGAATTTTGGTCCACACATCGAGCAGAAGTGAGCCACTTTTGCACCGTCTGCAGGCAAGGTTTCATCGTGAAATTCTCGAGCAGTATCTGGATCTAATGATAGGTTGAACTGGTCTTCCCAACGGAATTCGAAACGGGCTTTGCTCAAGGCATTGTCACGGTATTGTGCTCCTGGGTGACCTTTGGCTAAATCAGCTGCGTGTGCGGCAATTTTATAAGTAATCACACCATCTTTTACATCTTTTTTATTGGGTAAACCAAGGTGTTCTTTTGGGGTAACATAACACAACATAGCGCAACCGTACCAGCCAATCATAGCGGCTCCAATGGCAGAAGTGATGTGATCGTAACCCGGAGCGATATCTGTTGTTAATGGACCCAAAGTGTAAAATGGAGCTTCGTCACAATGTTCTAATTGCTTTTCCATATTTTCTTTAATCATATGCATAGGTACGTGACCTGGCCCTTCAATAAAGACTTGAACGTCGTGTTTCCAAGCGATTTTTGTTAGTTCGCCCAGCGTCTCTAATTCGGCGAATTGTGCTGCATCGTTGGCATCGGCGATAGAACCTGGGCGTAATCCGTCTCCCAATGAAAAGGCAACGTCGTATTGTTTCATAATTTCGCAAATCTCTTCGAAATGGGTGTACAAAAAGTTTTCTTTATGGTGGAACAAACACCATTTGGCCATAATAGAACCACCGCGAGAAACAATTCCTGTAACACGGTTAGCAGTCAAATGAATATAGCGCAATAAAACACCAGCGTGAATGGTGAAATAAGAAACGCCTTGTTCTGCTTGTTCGATTAGGGTATCGCGGAAAACTTCCCAAGTCAAATCTTCGGCTACACCATTTACTTTTTCTAAGGCTTGGTAAATTGGTACCGTACCAATGGGAACAGGTGAATTACGAATAATCCATTCTCTGGTTTCGTGAATGTTTTTTCCGGTTGATAAATCCATAATGGTATCAGCTCCCCAACGACAAGCCCAAACAGCTTTTTCTACTTCTTCTTCGATGCTTGAAGTAACTGCGCTATTCCCAATATTGGCATTAATTTTCACTAAAAAATTACGTCCTACAATCATTGGTTCGCTTTCGGGATGGTTGATGTTGTTGGGGATAATAGCTCGCCCTCTTGCTACTTCGCTACGAACAAATTCAGCCGTGATTTTAGTTTTTGGTGTATTTGCTCCAAAACTATTTCCAGCGTGTTGGCATTGCATTGCTTTTGTTTGCTCGTTTAGTTGTTCGATGCGTTGGTTTTCACGAATGGCGATGTATTCCATTTCGGGAGTGATAATGCCTTGTTTGGCGTAATATAATTGGGTCACATTGGCACCTTTTTTGGCACGCATGGGTTTGTGTAAATATTCAAAACGCAAGTGATCTAACTTTTCATCATTTAAACGTGATTTTCCGTATTCGGAGGAGATTTCGGTTAGTTCTTCTACATCATTACGGTCCAGAATCCATTGTTCGCGTATTCGGGGCAGTCCTTTGCGAATATCAATTTCGAGATTAGGATCTGTAAAAGGGCCTGAAGTGTCGTAAACTGTTACCGGTGGATTTTTTTCTATTCTGCCATTGGATAGTTTAGTATCTGCGAGCGAAATTTCACGCATCGCTACTTTTATGGGGTAGATTTCTCCATCGATGTACACTTTTTTGGAATTTGGAAACGGGGTTCTAGATATTTTTTCTTCGTTGTTCATTGGTTTGTGATTATGGATTGGACACGGATGACACCGATTCGCTAAAGCGAAGACACGGATTAATACAGATTTTTTTATTTTGATTTGAATTTGAAAATTGTCTGATTTTCGCACTAAAAACTGAAAACTGCGACTGAAGACTCTTTATCCGCCTTGAGTTGCGGAGATGATAAGAATGGTATCGGTTTCTTGTATGGGATGTAAATTCCAATTGGATTTTGGAATGACGGTATTGTTGATGGCCACAGCAATTCCGTTTTGTTTTAAAGGAATTTCGAGGTCAAGAAGTGCTTGAACCGTTAGGCTCTTGGCGGAAAAATGTTTTGTTTGGTTGTTGATTTTTAATTCCATTCCTGTTGAGTTTAGTATATAGGTATACTTTAGGAATGGCTACGATGGTACCCAATTATGGTACAATGAAGTCATCTTACTTTTCCCTACGCTAGTATGAACTAGATCAGGTTCAGAGGGTAAAATCTCAGCCTACCGTGGTAGACACCCCTAAAGTGTGAACAAATGTAGTGAAAATTATGAATTATGAATTATAAATTATGAATTTCGTTTCCAACAATTTTCTACATGATCATTCACCATGCCTGTGGCTTGCATGAAGGCATACATAACGATGGAACCCACAAATTTAAAGCCGCGTTTTTTTAAATCCTTACTTATAGCATCAGAAAGTGGTGAAGTAGAAGGAACTTCTTTTAAGTTTCTTGGGGAGTTGTTAACAGGTGTGTGATTTACAAAAGCCCAAATGTATTGCGAAAAACTTCCAAATTCTTCTTGGATTGTGATGAAATTTTGAGCGTTGGTCACAGCCGAATAAACTTTGAGTTTGTTGCGAATGATACCTGCATCTTGTAATAAATCTTGAATTTTATCATCAGAATACTGGGCGATTTTTTTATAATCAAACTGGTCAAAAGCAAGTTTGAAATTTTCTCTTTTGTTCAAGATGGTAATCCAACTTAGGCCTGCTTGAAAGGTTTCAAGAAGTAAAAATTCAAATAGAGTAGTGTCATCATATACGGGAACGCCCCATTCTTCGTCATGGTATTTCATGTATAAATCACTGGAATGACACCAGCCACAACGTATTTTATCAGTTGTAATCATTCTTTTTCGGTGGCTAAATATTTTTTAATAGTGTAGTGACCTAGGTAAATTAAGGGAGTCAAGAGTATGGCTGTACCTAGCTTAAAAGTATAGCCAGTTAAGGCTGAGGTTAGGAAGGTTTCAAAGTTGATTTTGCCTGGCAACCAAAATGCAATTCCCAAAACAATAAAAGAATCAAACAATTGTGAAATGATGGTGGAACCCGTAGCTCTGAGCCATATTTTTTTGTTTCCAGTGCGGTTTTTAAAAAACCAAAAAACAGTAACGTCTATTAATTGTGATATAAGAAAAGCAATGATACTCCCCACAATAATCCACATACTTTGACCGAAAACGGCGGTAAATTGAGCATCATTTACTGGGCTAATGCCTTTAGCGGCTGGAATACTCATGGCCAGCAGTAAAATAATAAACGAGTAGGCAATTAGTCCAGCTGTGATTAGGGATAATTTTTTCACTCCTTTTTCGCCAAAATAATCGTTAATTAAATCCGTAGTTAAAAAGACAATCGGCCAAGGCAAAATACCGATACTCATTACAAACGGACCTATTTGTATCAGTTTTCCACCAATCAATTCAGCAGTGACGGCATTAGTGATAAATATTCCAGAAAGGATGATAAAGACAACTTCTTTTTTGGTTTTAAACATAGAATAAACTTTCATCAAATTTAATAAATTAATGACAATATTAGAGAGTTGGTAATGTGGCTAGCTGTTTTATCTTTAAATCCCCATTTTGCTAGTAATCAGTAATATTTAAAAGTTAAAGTAAGAAAATATTCTATTAAAAATTTGGTTAATT
>NZ_QKNZ01000039.1:0-8029 GCF_014156605.1 Flavobacterium sp. SOK18b | reverse complement strand
CTATAACGGTATCTCTTGGTTCAATAACATCATTGTTTAGATTTCCATCAGCTTTAAAAACAAGTAATTCAGCCGAGGTAATTACTGTATTTTTAGATCTTGAATTTTCCTCACAACAAGAACAAACTTTGTGTAGATCAGAAGGCATAATAATTACATTACCTTTTCCTTTATTGATAATCCTAAATTGTATTTTCATATTGTTATTTATTATTATTATTATTATTAAATAGTTTATTTTTAGTTTGATATGATATCGTATCAATTATAAGGATTACAAGAGCTTATAGTTGAACCTGATCCACTAGGTATAACAACACCGTTTTCTACATATATATAGCTCCAGTTAAACTCTAAACCAACTTGATCAGCTTGGCCTTCAAAATCATAGATATTACCATTAAAAAAAGTTGTTCCAAATTCAGTTGTATAATGAAAATTAGTTAGAGGGTCTACCCAAGCTGTAACAACATTACCACAAGGAGATTCAAATTTATTAGAAATTTGAAGTCTAGCTCCACCAGGTACTCCATTTGTAATAGTATATACATCTGAATCTAATAAATCCCCAATAGTATCAATTAATTTTAATAAAGTCCCAACAGGTAATTCAAGATAAATTAAATTAGCAGCAGTCATAGTACCATTAAAGTAAGCAACAGTAAAAACACTTTCTCCGGGTTTCATATACTCTAAAGCTAAACCTGAGTAACCACCACAAGTAAATTGTCTATTAGCAACTTCAGGGTGTACTTGAAAAGTCATTATATCATTATCAAAATTTATAATAGCACCTACTTTATTAAGTCCACCATAATTAGGAGGACAAGAGCTAAAAAGAGTAGTAGCTATGCCATCAGTTACACCATTTAATACTTCAATAAATTGCCACTCATATTCATCAAAACCTGAATTGCTATTAGTCATAAAAGTATGTAGATTACCACTATAAACTTCAGAACCAAATTCACTAGTGTAATAAATATTAGCAGTAGTATCTAGCCATAAATTTGGAATTAAAAGTCCACAAGGGTCATCAAAATAAGTAGTTTGTTGAACTCTATTTACGTACTCACATTCTTCTGTTTGAGTTAGTATAGGTGTACCACCTCCATTACTAGCAGGTGTTATAACATAACGAGTTCTAGTTGTATAACCATCTACACTGCAAGGAGACCAGCCTTCCCAATCACTCACTACAGCATCAACAGGAGTAGGAGGAACAATTATAGGTGTACACTCACGAGTCTCACTTAATACGGGCGTTGTACCTCCATCACTAGCAGGTGTTATAACATAACGAGTTCTAGATTGAAAACCATCTACACTACAAGCACTCCAATCAGTCCAATTACTAACTACAGCATCAACAGGAGTAGGGGGAACAATTATAGGTGTACACTCACGAGTTTCACTTAATACGGGCGTTGTACCTCTGCCACTAGCAGGTGTTATAACATAACGAGTTCTAGATTGAAAACCATCTACACTACAAACACTCCAATCAGTCCAATCACTCACTACAGCATCAACAGGAGTAGGGGGAACAATTATAGGTGTACACTCACGAGTTTCACTTAATACGGGCGTTGTACCTCCACCACTAGCAGGTGTTATAACATAACGAGTTCTAGATTGAAAACCATCTACACTACAAACACTCCAATCAGTCCAATTACTTACTATTGCATTAACAGGTAATGGGGTATGATCTTCTACTTCATTGTACTCTATCCAAACATCTGCATCAGTATCCATTTTAATATAATTTAAGGAATTGACATATTCGCATATCTGTTCCTCTAAGCTTCCATTTCCTGATAAATCAGAAGAATATACTTTTATTACCTTCGAAAAATTGTTTTGTATATCTGAATTAAAATCTTTCTTTTCTTCCTGAATACCTACTGCTATCATTTTATGTTTTTTTAGTGGTTTTAAACCAATTTTAAACTAACGTGTTTTGTGTTTTTTGTCTTGAAAAGTAAGGTCTCCAATCAACAGGTATTTTTTTTATCATACCCTCGTGAACATTTACAACAGTTATTTGCTTATTATTTTTATTTGAAACAAATGATGGATTTTTTGCTGCCATTTTAGCTGCAGAAATAGTTTTCGTTTGGAGTATAAAATTATCTGGTTTATTAACCGCTACTGGAAATAGCGTAATTAAATACATGTCTACAAAACTATCTGGCTTATTTATTTTAAGTCGTTTATACCATTGTTTATAATAAGCTTCAACGAAATCTAATTGCCTAATAGCTGTCATTTTTCTTAACGTCGCTGTAGTTGTTCCTAAATCTTTTGCAGCTGCAGCTCCTATCTGTATTAAACCCGTATATCCTGCCCTATTAGTAATTGCTGGATTAAATGTCCCTCCTGTTTCTAGATACATAACAAACATGAGCCAGTTTGGATCTATACTAAGATTCAAAGACACTTGAATTACTTTTTTTATAAAATCAACTCTTACAGAAAGAGGTACTTTGCTTTCAAAAATTAATGCCATGGTGATTTAGTTATAATTTTTTTCAAATTTTTTGTAGCCGTAATAGGCAGCTATTCCTATTAGTATTATGCCACCTGTCCCGATGGCAAATCGTTTTTTTGGAAAGAGAATTTTTTTAATCTACTTAACCATGACGATAAATATTCGCCGCCTATTTGATTATAATGCTCGTTTCTAGCTCGCTTTATTTTATCAAATAGTTGTTTTTGATTTACAGAGTTAATTGCTGATACTGTTTGCGGTCCAATATCTCCGTCAATTTTTAGGTTCTTTCTAAAATCATTTCTTAAAATTTCCTGAACCATTTTACCTATTGGACTTTCTCCAGAATTTATTGCGTGATCTGTAATTAGGTTAGCAATTGACTGATTGTTCATACGATCTGCATGTACATCGTCCCAAAAATATTTTTTGAACAATACTTTTGCTTTTTCTTTTGTAATAGCTTTCATGTCGGCAACCGTAGGAGGTCTGCCAATTATATCTTCATAAAAACGAGCAGAGATCCCGTAATTAGTCCCTACATTTTGACCTAAAGAGTTGTAGTTGCCACCATCCTTTGAAAGTTGTTGATATCCACCTTCAATTTTTTGAAGTATTGGTATAAATAAATTGAAATTTGCCATTTTAATTTTGATTAATGTTTTTATAATTGCCTTTTTGCTACCCAAATTATTATGAGTAGCAATTGGCAATCTCACGCAATGAAAGAGTACTTGAAAAAAGTATTTTTAAATTTTTGCTTTGATAGTTTTTTTTGAACTTAAATTCTTATAAGCATAGACACCAGTAGCGCCAATACCTAACCATAACCACCAGTTTATTTTATTTTTGTCTCCTTTACTGTTTGTTTTAGGAGCTGAATTATTTGTTCCAGTATCAATGTTTTTTTTGGGAATAGTAATAACCAGCTCTGGGAGCTCAGTTGTTTTACTTTTCATATAAATTGTTTTTGGTAAATCACTTGCTACGTACGTTAGATCACCCATACCAACATAAGTAATAGTTACAATCGCTTTAGCATCTGTGTTTTTTATATAAAAAAAACCTGCACTGTTTGTTTGAGTTGTTGGAACTCCATTAACTTTAACATTTGCGAGAGGCAATACGTTACCATATTCATCAATAACAATAGAACTGAAGGTTGACGTAGTTTTTTGAACGCCTTCATTCACTGGAATATTATTAAAATTATTTTCTAATATATTTACGCTATCTACTGGAAAAAATGACTGATAATTAGCATCAGTTCCCATTATATATGATTCATTAAAAACTGAATATATTCTCATTTTTTTAGATTTTGGCGTTAATAGTGTCGTCTTCAGCAGTTCCATATATTATTGCTGCTAACAATATCCATACTAACCAAGGTTTCTTTTTATTAAAGACTTTATTTGTAGAAATAGAAGTTTTTAATTCAGGTGTCTTTGGAGTAAAATCGACGTCTTCTTCTACAAACCTCATGTTGGTTTTATTATCAATAACTAATTGTGCTTGTTTATCGTAAAAACTTACACATTGGCGGTTGTTTTCTGACATAATTATAAATGATATGGATATTTGTTTCTTAAAATTGTATAGTCCTTTAGAGATAGTTCTTCAATCAACCATCCTTTTAAATTCACTTTTGGTAAAGGCGAAAACGGATTAAAACTATACTGATTTCCTGTAGTAGCATTATATGGCAAAGAACCAAAAGCTGTTACTACTTGGGCGAATTGTGATTGAGTAACTGTTTTTAAAACCTCAAGAATTGCTTCTTCTTCTGTTCCGCTATCTTTCATAGCTTGGTAAAGTCCATTAGCAACATTTTTAGCATTAAAAACAAATTGTGTAGGGATCGAATTTCCATTACCTGTGGGATCGTCGCTACTTTCGGTTTTTTTTCTTATAATTAAGCTTAAAAGCAACAATCCTCCAGCAACACCAGCTGCAATTTTTATGTTTTGTTCGGTTTCTAATGTCATAATAGAAGAAGTTAATGTTTATTGAAAAAAAGCGCCACCTAACAAAAAGGATAACTGCTGGATTTGATAGCTAGTAAATTGATTAAAGCACCATTCCTCTAGGTTTAAATCACCAGCAAGCAATGTTCCTCTTTTGTGGCCAAAAGCATTATATACTCTTACAAATCCGTTATAATTTAAACCAGTTAATTGTCTTGCTACATTCTCAAAATCGTTTGTAAACATTCCTATTGAACCGTAAATAGCATCCGCTCTAGATTTAGCTTGTGCATAGCTTACATTACTTTGTGGATAAGAAGTGTTTTCTTTCCTCTTCACAAACCTATTTGAATAGATACGGTATCCAAAATATCCAACGCCAATAACAGTAAAAAGTTTAATCAAAAACGGAATCGCTTCAGCTGATTTTTCGATCACTTTGACACCTGCAACTGCGGCAACTGGATTACCTAATTTTGATTTTTTTGAATTCATTTTTTATAAAAATTTTTGAAGCATTGCAAATTTCAGATCGCTAGACAAATAGGATATTGCTTTGGGAGATTTTATCAACTTTAAAACCCTTTGAAGTTGATCAGTAGGTAATTGATTTACTTTTTCGATTGCTGTTTTTCTCGTTACTAGCTCCATATCAGAAACAGCACTTACAACTACATTAGATTGAGCCATTTTGGTTTTGTATTAATATTTTTAATTGACTTACGAATGATTCATTATTAATAAAGTGACATACTGAACCAAGAAAATTGACCTGTTGATCATTAAGATTTTCAGAAACAAATTCTAAAAATTGTCGATGTGTTTCAGACATATCAGGAGATCCTAATACACCTGCAGTTTGAGGTAAAGCACCTGTTTTCATTGCAACAAAACTGCTAATGAGTTCAGGTGCTTTATCCATTAATGTTTGAAAAGCAGGAGAATCGAATGCTGATTTATTCTCAGACCTAACGAATTGAACGGCCAACTCTTTTTGACCTTCGGCTATCGACAATTTTGTTAATGCATCCCTATGATCCGATACAAGTAAGTTGTGAGTATTCTTCAACTCTTTATACTCATCTTTAAGATCTGAATATTGCTCTTCTTTAATCTTTAAAAGATCTGCTTTAGATTGCATTCCAAGAACTTCGGCAAATCCTAAACCGAAAAAATTTTGTGGTCCAGGACTTCCTAAAAAACTAGGTGGATTATTATACTGAGGTATAATGTTAGGGGTAACTACAGGTTGCATATTTGTATCTGGATAATTTTGAGATTGATTAGGTTGATAGTTATTAGGCGATACTTCGATTTTGCAGTGTCCTTCTTTTTTTGAGCTAGAACCATATTGTGTTCGCATTTCAATCCAAACTAAAACAGGTTTTGTTATTGCACCTAAATTATTTTTTATGAAATTTTCAATGTCTTCGTTCTCTATATCTTTTAAATAAATTTCCTTTTCAGGTGTAATAGATTCTCCTGTTTCTTGATTCGTAATATTTATAAACCTTTTGGGATTACCTTTTAAAAAACTATGTATATTGGCTATGTTACTCATAATTATTGCGTGATTTTGAGTTAAATGATTTCTCCGTAGCCTATGTATAGGATGCGTGTTTTAGATTTGTCTTTTTCAAAAGTTATTGGAATAGCGTTTTGAAGTACAAGATTCAAGTAAACTGAATATGTTTCTCCAGGTGCTATTAATCGTCCATCAAGATTTACTGTTGAAGTTCCTTTATTTTGAAAAGTTGGATTAACCATTCCAGCTAATGAAAAAGCAGAATGGTTTTCTGTGATTACTTTATTTTTTAAATTTCCACAACTTTCCATCTGACTATACTTTAGGCTTTTCGATCATAAACAATACTTGAGCAGAGATTTCTTGCGTAGCTGAAATTGATGTAGCTACTAGTCGAGCTTCAAATGTTCTTCCTGCAGGGAAATCAACAGGTCTTAAACTATCTTTATATGTCCCACCTGCGGTTTTTTCAGAGAAACGCACATCAGATGGTTTTATGACTTCTGTATTGTTCTGTAAAACCGATAAATTTATAATTCTTGCTTCAACGTTTCCCGCTAGAACTACTCCTATAGCAACCACGTTTCCATCCGGTAAAAAAACTTTTTCACTTCCCGTTGCTGTGTTTGCCATTATTGTGACATCTACTGTTGTGTAATCGTATTTTATTTCTTCCATGTTTTTAAATAATAAAAAAAGCCTTGCCTAATGCAGACAAGGCTTTTAAAGTTTGGTTCAATGGTTTTGGTTTTATTATGCTTTGATAGTGGTTTGCAAACCGTTAAAACGTATATATACATAGTGTTTTACAGAAGCATCAAGAGCTACAGTTGGTGGAAATTTTAACTGCATGGTAATCGTTTTGTCATCAGCTAAGTAACGTAACGCTTTTAATTGAGTATATTGATCATTTACATTTTGCCCTGCAGCTAAGTTGTGTAAATCCGAAACTGGCATTCTTAAAACTTCTCTACCATTTTGAGTTACTATAAATAATGCGTTCAACAATGCCGTTGGTGCCGCACTGTTATATGACAAAGATCCCTCTTTACCGTCAGCAGCATCGCTTTTATATCCTATAGATATTTGATCAAAAACGAAAGCCCTACCTGTTTGTAAAATATTTTTGTCAAATGAGCAAATACCATCGATTCTTTGAGTTGTAGCGTCAATTAAGTCAATCGTTCCTCCACCTGAAATTTGTTTTTTGATGTCAAGAATTTGAGGGTCTAAACTAGTTTTGCCCGATCCGAGATCTCCTGTAAGCTGGGCAGATAATTGTGATGTAACTAAAGCTAAAAAAGCTAATACTGTGTGAAAAAAAACTGTGTTAAACATAATTGTTTGGTTTAATGGTGATTTAATTTTGTTTTAATTTTAATTTTTGGAATTGATTAGAGTTAAATTTAAACTCCTGTAAAAGAGTTGCTCATTGCTGGTAATTCTTGTGGTCTATCCCACATTGCAGAACTGTCACCTTGCCAAGAAGAACCTAATGTAGGTGCTAAGCTTAATTCAGTATGACCTACAACTGCGTTTACAAATCGATTAGTAGCAGTTGAACTTTCCTTAACTGGAATAGCTGCTGCTAATGAATCTGATACTTCATCATACAATTGTTTTACTCCTGCGCCTATCAAGGCATTTTGTCCCGCCTGAGAGAGGGTTGTTTTTGGATTGATACAAGCTGCAAGGGCGACAGCGCCAAGGCCTATAATGTATCTTTTGTATGAAGCTACAGATTCGGGCATAAGAGCGCTAACTCCGTCTCCTACTTTAGCCCCTACAACAAGTGCTCCTGCCATAGTGGCTGCACTTGATAACGATTTTCCAGTTGGTTTTGTGAACATTTTAAATTTAGATTAGTGGTTATTTTCTTTTTGGTTTTTTAAAATAAGAATTTTGCTGCGAGCAAAAGAGCTCCGCCTATTGCTATTGTACCAGTACTAGATTTTTTTTCAGGAAGTGTAGTTGTAACATTTCCATTTTCATTTCCAGTATTTTGGTATTGTGTATTTGAATTTTGTTGTTGTTGTTGTTGTT
>NZ_QKNZ01000038.1:0-19574 GCF_014156605.1 Flavobacterium sp. SOK18b | reverse complement strand
GTATTGGTAGTTTTTTAATTATTATAAAAATAAAATAATCTATTTTAAATACCAATTAACTATTTAAACAGTTTGATATTTCGATATTCATAATTCTTTCATTTTCAGTTGATAAATGTTCTAATTTATGTTTTGAGTTTGATAAAAGTTAATAAATTCGTCCATGTAAAAGAGATTATTACTGTAGAATTAACAACATATCTACTATTAAAAAACGTCTTCATTTTAATTTATGTGTGGCCTATTAATGATAAGTTACATTCGAATATTAACTAAAACCAACCCAACATGAAAAAACAATTTGCAACAATTGCTCTATTAGTTTCAATGAGTACTGTTCTTGCTCAAGAGACACCTACAGTTCCTGCTACTACGTTTGCTGGATCAGCCGACGCTTATTTTAAGTATGATTTCTCTGGTGTTGATAATAGTCTTACTAGTTTTACTAATTCTCATAACTCCTTTGAACTTGGAATGGCTTCTATTGAAGCGAGTCATAAGATGGGAAAAGCTTCTGTTTTTGTCGATTTAGGTTTTGGGAATAGAGCTTCGCAGTTTTCATACAATGATGAGGCAACTTCATTTATGATCAAGCAATTAAATTTTACCTATGAATTCACAGATAAATTTAAAGTAATTGCAGGTAGTTTTGGAACACATATTGGATATGAGTTGTTAGATGCTGTTGATAATAAAAACTACAGTATGTCGTATGCCTTTACATACGGTCCTTTTTTTAACACTGGAATAAAAGCGCAATATACAACTGGAAAATTAAGTTTCATGGCAGGAATCACAAATCCAACAGATTTTAAGACTGCTTTAGAGGCTGGTTCTTCTCAAAAAACCTTTATTGGACAGTTTGGTTATTTAGGAGATACAGGAAGTTTTTATTTGAATGCTACTTCGGGAAGTAGTAATCCGTCTTCTGATGAAAACAAAACACAATTTGATGTTGTGGCTACTAAAAAATTAAGTGGCACTTTTTCTTTGGGTTTTAATGGAACTTATGCTATAACTAATAATGATATTGATTCTAATTTAGATGGTAAATGGTTTTCTCTTTTGGGGTATGCCTCTATTGTCCTCAAAGAAAATTTGACTTTAGCTTACAGAGTCGAATATCTTGATGCTAAGGATGCAACGCCTGGTCTAGGTTCTCTTGCTGGCACTAGTGTTTTAGGAAATACATTGTCGTTAAATTTTAAATCGGGTAATTTAACGGTTATTCCAGAAATTCGTTTTGATAAAGCTTCCGAAGATATTTTTACAAATAGTGATGCAGCACCAAAGGGAATGACAGCATTTGCACTACTTGCTACTACGTATTCCTTTTAATTTTTTTTTTTTTTTTTTTCTGCCAATATCGTAAAGGTATTGGCAGTTTTTTTATTGAACGCAAGAATCAATACTTTGTTTCTTATTGCTTTTTGTAAATGGAATAGATAGTATTCTTGGTCACTTCATCTAGAATGCTGTTTACTTGATTTTGCATAAAATGCAATTTAAATGCGGTAATAGCTGCTGCTAAATTTTTAGTATCATAACCTATAATTCTCAGTCCTTGCTCAGCATTGAAATCAGCAGGTGCGGTGACTAAAAATTCGTCAGGCCAAACTCCAAAACCATTTTCGGCTAAAATTTTCCAAGGGAAAAAAATACTAGGATCTTTTTTTCTAGTAGGAGCTATATCTGCGTGACCTATTATATTTTGTACGGGAATGTTATGATCTTTTTTTAATTTGGTTAAGAGGGCAAGTAAGCTATTAATTTGTACTTCAGTAAAAACTTCTGATCCATTGTTATCCAATTCAATTCCGATAGAGCTTGAATTTATATCTGTGTTTTTACCCCATGATCCATTACCGGCATGCCATGCTCTTAAATAATCATTAAGCATTTGTACTACTTTACCATCCTCGCCTATAACATAATGTGAACTAACTTGAGTTTCTGTTTTTGTAAAGGTTCGTATAGTTTGTTGAATAGAATCTTGAGCAGTGTGATGAATAATGATGAAATTAGGTTTTCTTAAGTTAAAATTCACAGTACCTATCCATTCTGTACTTAGGCCATTTTGTAATGGTGTAGGTCCCATTTTAAAAAGGGTATCTTTGTAAGTGTGTAATTGTTTTGTGTAAAGAGTGTCAATATTAAGGGTTACATGAGCAATCACAGGTAAGGTTTGCGGATCTTTATTCGCTATGGTTCCTTCTAGTGTTTTTAGCTTAGAATCGTAAATTTTTTCACTTTTTTTATATGGATTGGTACCACATGAAACAGCTAGTGCAGCTATAAAAAAGCAGTAAAAAAAGTTTTTCATAATTTGGCTCAATTGTTTTATTTTAAGATTGTTCTTTAGACTTTTTCTTCTCTTTTTTCTTAGGATTCTTTGCTTCCTCGTTTAGGAGTATAAATTTTTCTTTCTGCTCTTTATTAAGTAACTCCATGATTTTTTTATCTGTAGTTTCAGAGAGGGCTTTAATATTGTTTACTTTGTCCTCATGACTTACTTCTGCCTTGATAAGCATCCCTTGAGATCTAATACTTTCTGTTAGGATATTTGATATTGCAATTACTTGTAACTCATCAAGACTCAGTTCAGGCTTTAAACGTTCCATGACCTTTCCTACGGTAACTTCTACTGGAATTTCTTTAGGCTTTTCTTGACCTCTGTTTTGATCCATGCTAGTATTCATCCTGCGGTTATTGCCATATCCATTATTACCGTAACCATTGTTGCCATAACCGTTGTTGTTAAACTGAGCATGTGTTATCTTAGGCAAGAGTACAAAAAACATTACAAACAATATTGAAAATTTCATAATAGTGTATTTATAATAAAAATCTTTTAAACAGGTTCACCGTATAAATCAAATTCTGTTGCATCAATAATCTTAATCATGACAAACTCCCCTGTTTTTACATAATGTTTAGAGGCATCTATTAATACTTCATTATCAACATCAGGACTATCAAATTCTGTACGCCCTACAAAGTGTGCACCCTCTTTTCTGTCAATAATACAACGGTATGTTTGTCCAATTTTTTCTTGATTTAAATCCCAAGAAATTTGCGACTGTAATTCCATTATTTCGTTGGCACGATCTTGTTTTACGGTATCTGGCACGTCATCTTCAAGTAAATAGGCGTGTGTGTTTTCCTCATGTGAGTAAGCAAAGCATCCCATTCTGTCAAATTTCATTTCTTGAACAAACTCTTTCAAAATATTAAAATCTTCTTGCGTTTCTCCAGGGTATCCTACAATCAAAGTTGTACGAATTGCTATTCCAGGAACGGCTTCTCTAAAATCTTTTAATAATTTTGTAGTTTTTTGTTGGGTAGTCCCACGACGCATAGATTTTAAAACAGAATCTGCAATGTGTTGCAAAGGGATATCTATGTAATTACAAATTTTTGGTTCGCGTTTCATAATCTCAAGAACATCCATAGGAAAACCTGTAGGGAATGCATAGTGCAAACGGATCCATTCTATGCCCTCAACTTTTACTAAGGCTTCAAGTAATTCTCCAAGTGCTCTTTTTTTGTACAAGTCTAAACCATAATAGGTAAGGTCTTGCGCTATCAATATAAGTTCCTTAACGCCATCTTTAGCTAAACCTTCCGCTTCTTTTACTAATTTTTCTATAGTTTGCGAGACATTTTTTCCTCGCATAAGTGGTATTGCACAAAAACTACAAGGTCTGTCACATCCTTCAGAAATTTTTAAATAAGCATAGTTTTTAGGTGTTGTTGTTAATCGCTCACCCAATAATTCGTGCTTATAATCAGCGCCAAGAGCTTTTAATAGCTGAGGTAGTTCAGTAGTTCCGAAAAACTGATCCACATTAGGGATTTCTTTTTCTAAATCAGGTCTGTAACGTTCAGATAAGCATCCAGTTACAAATACTTTATCTACTAGTCCTCTCTCTTTTTTATCAGCGTATTCCAGAATCATGTTTACTGATTCTGCTTTGGCATTATCAATAAAACCACACGTATTAATGACAATAATATTTCCTTCCTCAGCCTCAGGCGCCTCATGAGTTACCTCTTTTCCATTTGCGCGAAGCTGACCCATAAGGACCTCACTATCATATACATTTTTTGAACACCCAAGGGTGATAACATTTATTTTATTCTTTTTTAAAGACTTCGTTCTCATAGTGGTAGCATCCCGATAATTTGGGAATTTTGCAAAATTACAATTTTTTATTCAAACTGAACTTTTTTCGAAGCCTTTTCAGATTATTAGGAGCTATTTCCTGCTCTTCGCACAAATAAAGTTCGCAGAACTCTTATGAAAATTGGTGCTAGGTGAAGTAATCTCCCGAAAAAAAAACGGGAGGATTTCTCCCGACGCTTCGGGATCATCAGGGTTAAAAAAAATCCGTCTTGTTGGTATAACGAGACGGATTTATATGTTTAATTATTTGATTTACAATTCAAATAATAATGTTAACGACACATTGTTATTGTTATTAGCTATTCTTGCACCATCTGTAAATCCTTGGTTAAAAAAACCTTGTTGGGTATTTCTAGTAGCATTGGCATAAGCCAAATCTAGTTTTGTAGATCCAAAATTATAACCTAAACCAGCAGAATAGCCAGTTAAATCACCCATGATTTCCGTGTTCTTGTATGGGCTTTGTTCGAATCTGTATCCAGCTCTTAGGCTCAAGGCTTTAATTTTGTATTCACCACCTACACGAATTTCACCTGTGTTATCTAGTGTGTTACTGATTGTATTGTTAAGACCCATAAAATAGGCGTCATTTTTGGGTTTAAATGCAGTTGATCCATAATTTTTCATTGCATAATCAACGCTGATTAAGCCTTTTTTACCAAATACATAAGCTAAGCTAAGGGTAGTTTTGCTCGGTGTTTGCAATTTGTATGGCTCATAAACATTAATTACATCTGGACTTACAACATCAGCTGGTAAAGTTTCGGTACTGTTTCTGCTAATGGCTACTACACTTTGTGATAACTCATCAGTTAATCTATACCAAGTAGAAGATTCGTGTGCTAAACCCAAACGCAATTCGTTAGTAAGCTTTGCGATAGCACCCAACTGAAATGAAAATCCAGTTCCATAGGTGTTCAAATCGTTGTTAAATTGAAT
This sequence comes from Flavobacterium sp. SOK18b, assembly GCF_014156605.1. Classification (NCBI taxonomy): domain Bacteria; kingdom Pseudomonadati; phylum Bacteroidota; class Flavobacteriia; order Flavobacteriales; family Flavobacteriaceae; genus Flavobacterium; species Flavobacterium sp. SOK18b. The sequence continues at coordinate 14,449 of NZ_QKNZ01000038.1, read as the reverse complement.
TTGATTCACTCTAAAATTATTTGTAGTTGCTGCATCGTTTCTTTCTGAAAAGCGAGACGATCTAACGTAATCTGTAAAATGAGAATTCAAGTTTAAACCAAAATAAAACTTATCTTTATATGAAGTTGCAATATTAAAAGATAATTTACCGTTATATCCTGTATTGAAAACTGCGTTTTGTTGAAAATAATTTGTAGCAGGAACATTAGATGAGTAAGGTGAATTTGCATTATTTTCATCAATGGCATCAATAATAAAAGCTTGATACCCTAAGAAAGCTTGTTGTGCATCATATCCACTTAATCCAGGAAACTGGTTGTTAGGAAGGTTGTTACCTAGAAAAGAATATAAATCACTGATAGATTCACCTGGTTCTCTATTTACAAATTGCTGTGGTACAGGAGCTCCATTGTTTCCTCTATTGGCATAAAACAAAAAATAATCAGCTACAGTATTGTTAGTGTTGGTACCAGAGGAAAACAAGTCATTATTAAAATTGTTTGCGTTTTCATAATTTACAGCAATAGCAATTTTAGACCAATTTGAAGTAGCGTTATTTTCAAAAACAAATACTGCTCCAGCTTGATTTAAATCGATGGAATTATTTTTGGTGCTGTTTGTACTTCCAAAATAATTTGAATTGTTTTTGTTGCTAAAGTTTGTTAAGGTAAGACCCATTTGATTGTTAGCAAATATAGCAGAACCTGCCGGATTTACATTTATTGAAGATAAGTCACCACCCAATGCCCCAAATGCACCACTCATAGCTCTAAATCTTGCAGTTCCGTTTAAATTGTCCTGTGAATAGCGCACTGCATCAGATACTTCTTGTGCTTGCAATGCATTTACAGTGAGTCCAATAGCCAATAGCCAAATATATTTTTTCATACGATTTTAAATAATGTTTGTAGTTCAAAATTAGTGATAATTATCCTCTTCCGCCTCTTCCACCACCGCCAGATGATCTTCCGCCACCACCACCGCCGTAGCTTCCACTGCTTCTAGAAGAACCAGAATTAGAGCTTGGAGTGTATGATCTTGAGTTAGATTCGCTTCTTGATGGGGTATAAGTACGAGATGGAGTACTACTTTCTGTACGAGTTGAACCAGATCCTCTTCGGTTTGAATTGTAGGTTGCACTTTCTTGTGTTTGATTTCTAGAAAAAACAGGACTAGTTCTACTCATTCTACTAGCTGAACCTCTTCCGTAATTTGTGCTGTTAGAATTATAGTAATTAGTATCAGTTCTTCTGGAGCTTACAGTATTGCCACTTCTAGTATAGCTTGACGTTCCTCTGTTTGAGTTTGAGGTATTAGTATAACTAGATCCTCTTCTGCTTGAATTGTAACTGTAATTTCTAGGGTTATAATGTTGTACATATCCCCAATTGTTTCCATACCAATTGTTCCAACCATAACCGATGTTTCCGCCCCATCCATAGCCGGTATTCCAACCCCAACCTGGATAGCCACCCCAACCGATGCCAGTATTCCATCCCCAACTAGGATAACCACCCCATCCAAAACCTGTGTTCCAACCCATGTTATTCCAGCCCCAACCCGGGTAGCCACCCCAGCCTAAGCCAGTGTTCCATCCCCAATTGTTTCTACCCCAACTGTTATCATAAACATTTATGCTTACACTTTGCGGATTGCTTCCCCATCCAGCGTAGTCAGTGTAGTTTTGAATGGAGTCATTATCTATATTGTAATTATCAATATCTGTTAAGATTTCAACTGGTTCATTGTTATTTTGTAAGGAATTAAAATAACTAGCATAAGGACTTGCATTGGTCTCAGCCGGTTGGGAGTTTCTAGGTGTACGGTTAGTAGTTCCGCCATAAATACCATCAGAATCGTAATAAGAGCTATTTTGATAGGTGCCACATGAACTAAAAAGAATGCTTATGAATCCAAATAAGTAAAGCATTATTGGTTTCTTGGTGGGTAAGGTATAAGTTTTCATATATATGGAGTTTTTATTGTTGCACATTACAAAAATAGTTAGTTTTGCGGAACTATTTATCAAAATTTATTAATACAATATTTGTGCCAAACTATTCAGTATGAGTAAGAACATAACTACAAGATCAGAAGATTATTCAAAATGGTATAATGAATTGGTTGTCAAGGCCGATCTAGCCGAAAATTCAGGAGTGAGAGGTTGTATGGTTATTAAGCCTTACGGTTATGCAATTTGGGAAAAAATGCAAGCTGAATTGGATAAAATGTTTAAAGAAACAGGACACCAAAATGCTTATTTTCCGCTTTTTGTTCCCAAGAGTATGTTTGAAGCTGAAGAGAAAAATGCTGAAGGTTTTGCTAAAGAGTGCGCCATTGTTACGCATTACAGGTTGAAAAATGATCCAGACAAGCCAGGAAAATTAATGGTTGACCCAAACGCAAAACTAGAAGAGGAGCTTATTGTGCGTCCTACTAGTGAAGCTATTATTTGGTCTACCTATAAAGGATGGGTACAATCATATAGAGACTTACCATTATTGATTAATCAGTGGGCTAATGTGGTGCGATGGGAAATGAGAACACGTTTGTTTTTACGTACGGCTGAGTTTTTATGGCAAGAAGGGCATACTGCTCATGCTACAAGAGCCGAGGCGGTTGAAGAATCTGAAAAAATGATGAACGTGTATGCTGATTTTGCAGAACGATTCATGGCTATACCGGTTATTAAAGGCTTGAAAACAGAAACGGAGCGTTTTGCTGGTGCCGAAGAAACATATTGTATAGAAGCCCTAATGCAAGATGGTAAAGCTTTACAAGCAGGGACATCTCACTTTTTAGGTCAAAACTTTGCAAAAGCTTTTGATGTGAAATTTGCAAATGCAGAGGGTAAGCAAGAATACGTTTGGGGAACTTCTTGGGGAGTATCAACACGATTAATGGGTGCGCTTGTAATGACACATTCTGATGATCAAGGTTTGGTTTTACCTCCTAGCTTAGCGCCAATACAAGTTGTTATTGTACCTATATATAAATCAGACGAACAGTTAGCAGCAATATCTGCAGAGGTAAATGTACTTATTGCAAGTTTGCGTAAATTGAACGTTTCTGTAAAATTTGATGATAGAACGACTCAAAAACCAGGATTTAAGTTTGCAGAATGGGAACTGAAAGGAGTTCCTGTTCGAATTGCAGTTGGACCTAAAGATCTAGAAAACGGTACTTTTGAAATAGCCCGTAGAGATACTTTGTCAAAAGAAATTGTGACAAAAGACGGTATTGAAAACTATATTACTTCATTACTGGAGCAAATACAAAATGATTTATTTGCAAAAGCACTAGAGTATAGAGATACACACGTTACCGAGGTAAATAGTTTTGAGGAGTTTAAAGAAGTTTTAGAAAACAAAGGAGGTTTTGTCTCAGCACACTGGGATGGTACAGCAGAAACTGAGGAAAAAATTAAAGACCTTACAAAAGCTACCATAAGATGTATACCTTTGAATAGAGTAGAAGAGGCCGGTAATTGCGTATTTACAGGTTCTCCATCAGCGGGGCGTGTGCTGTTTGCAAAGGCCTATTAAAAAAAGTAAAAAAAAAATGTACAAGCTATTGCTCGTTTCGAAAATAGTTGTATTTTTGCATCCGCATTAGAGAAGCAAGGCCCGTTCGTCTATCGGTTAGGACGCATGGTTTTCATCCATGTAAGAGCGGTTCGATTCCGCTACGGGCTACTACTTTTTTTGCGTTTCCTAAAGTAATAAGGGAAAAATGGCCCGTTCGTCTATCGGTTAGGACGCATGGTTTTCATCCATGTAAGAGCGGTTCGATTCCGCTACGGGCTACAATTCAATTCACATATTGAAAAAAAACTTAGGAGAATATGGTCCGTTCGTCTAGGGGTTAGGACGCCAAGATTTCGTCTTGGTAACAGGGGTTCGATTCCCTTACGGACTACAAACAAATTAGTAAAAGATAAAAAAGCAATATAATGGCAAATCATAAATCAGCTCTAAAAAGAATTAGAAGTAACGAAAAGAAAAGAGTGTTAAACAGATATCAACACAAAACTACTCGTAATGCTATCAAAGCGTTAAGATTAGCTACTGATAAATCTGAAGCATCTGCAAAATTATCTAATGTTATCTCAATGATTGATAAATTGGCTAAAAAGAATATCATACACAACAATAAAGCTTCAAACTTAAAGTCAAAATTGACTAAACTTGTTGCTAAATTGTAATATTTAAAAATAAATATTTTAAAAAAGAGTTCTCGATTTATCGGGAACTCTTTTTTTATACAACTATTTCTTTTAAATGCTCTAACATTGATTTGCTTATTGGTTTTGGTAAAAAAGCTATAACCATAGGGTAGTTTTGAGCTTTTTTTAAATCGTTAGGATCTATTGTAGACGATAAGACTACAATTTTTGTAGTATGAAAATCTTTGTATTTTGGGTTTTTAAATGCCTCTAAAAACTCCCAACCTCCCATTACAGGCATATTTAGGTCTAGAAATATTAAATCTGGTTTTAATGCAGGGGAGTTTAGTAGTGTGTTGAAATAATGAAGTGTTTCTTCTCCATTAGTAGATGTGATAATTTCATTGCAAAACGAAAACCGCTCTACTACTTTTTTGCAAAGCAGGAGTGTTATTGGGTCATCATCTACGCATAAAACTTGATTTAGCATCACTTTGAATTCTTAAAAGTTAATTTTAATGTAGTCCCTTTGTCAATTTCGCTCTCAATTTCTATGGTGCCGCCCATGATTTCTACTTGTGATTTTACTAAATACAATCCTAATCCTTTGCTGTCTGGATATAGGTGGAATCGCTGATACAATCCGAAAATTTTATCTTTATTGCGAATTAAATCGATTCCAATTCCATTATCTTGAATTAGAATTACTGTAGTGTTTTTTACTTTTTGTGAAGTAATTTTTAGTTGTAGTTTTCTTTTTTCGGATTTATATTTTAAGGCATTGGACACTAGGTTTAAAAAAATACTCTCTAAGTATGGTTTGTGTGTGTAAAGTGTATTGGCATTAAAATTTAATTCAATCAAAGGATTCTGATCGGCTATCATTGTTTCCAATTGTTGGAAAATATAGTGAAATATCTCCTCAAGATTTACGTTTTCCTTGATTATAGAAGGCTTGTCTTTTATTGTTATAACTTTTACTAAATCGCTTACAGTATCGTTTAAGAGTTGTGTAGATTGGCTGAATCCGTGTAATATTTCTTGTAATTCAGCATCATGAATTGGAGTTTCTTCTAAAAGTTGTAAAAGACCAGTTAAGTTTGATAACGGTGCTCTTAAATTGTGAGAAGTAATGTATGAAAACTGTTTTAAATCTTTATTATTTTGAGTCAATTCTCTAATGAGTTGCTCTTTTTCTTTTTCTTGTTTTTTTTCTAGTGTAATGTCTCTTAAGATTGAAACCCAGTGAGATAATTCTTTTTCAGAATTAAAAATGGGAACCATTGATAAACGCACCCAATATTCCTTTTTTATTTTGGATAACAATATAGTTTCAATTTGACATTCTTTTTTTTGTTTTATAGCTTTAAATAATTGGTTTAAAGCATCGTCATCAGAATTTAGACTTTTGAATAAATCAGGTGATTTGCCTATTATTTCATGTGATGTGTAACCAGACATTGCACTAAATGCGGGGTTTATATAAATTATATTTGGGATTTTTGATTGTTCTGATTTAGGTTCAGTAATAATTATGGAATCTTTAGATTGAATGATAACGGTTTCAAGTAACTTTAATCTATTTTCTTCCTCTTTTTGTTTGGTAATGTCTTGAATTGCGCCAATCATTCTAATGGCCTTTCCGTTTTTATCTTTTAATAAAAAAGCTCTGTCTAGCACGTATTTATAGGTGTTGTCAGCACATTTAAAACGGTATTGATCTTGCCATTTTTCTGTTTTTTGTTCGATAAAGGAATACAATCGTACTGACATTTTAATACTATCTTCGGGATGAATTTTGTCAAACCACCAATTAGAGTCAACAGTTACGTTATCTTGTGAATAACCAAAAACACTTTCTATTCCTTTGTTCCAAGAAAAATGATCTTCTTCTAATTTCCAATCCCAAATGGTGTCACTAGTTGCTTTTGCAACAATATCATATTTGTCATTTGATTCTCTTATTGCTTCGTTTATTTTTTTTAATTTATTAAAATTTCGAATATTAATTTCTTCGTTTTTTGATAAAATAATTTTTAGAAGCAAGGTTGTGATGACTACAAAAATAATGTCTTTAGTGAAACTATATATAGATATACTTTGTTCAGTAACAAAATGTTGCGTGACTGTATGGTAGATCACAACAACAAACAGTGTTGCAAGTGAGTAAAGGATGATTACTTTATTAGTTTTGCTTTTCATTACTCAAATATAATTAAATAAAACTTTTAAAATGGGCATGACGAAAAAACTTATTTTTTAAGTTGCTAATCCGTTAAGGATATGTAAACTATTGTATAAATATTTTTTATATCAAAATAAAGTGTACCTTTGCAGCCATTAAAAATCACAGATGGAATCTATTAGAAACATTGCAATTATTGCCCACGTCGATCACGGTAAAACTACATTGGTAGACAAAATTATGTATCACTGTCAACTATTTCGTGACAACGAAAATACAGGTGATTTAATTCTTGATAATAACGACTTAGAGCGTGAAAGAGGTATTACGATTACTTCTAAAAACGTTTCAGTTCAATATAAAGGAACCAAAATCAATATTATTGATACTCCTGGTCACGCCGATTTTGGTGGTGAAGTTGAACGTGTATTGAACATGGCCGATGGTGTATGTTTGCTAGTTGATGCTTTTGAAGGTCCAATGCCTCAAACGCGTTTTGTATTACAAAAAGCGATTGACTTAGGTCTAAAACCTTGTGTAGTTATCAATAAAGTTGACAAGGAAAACTGTACTCCTGAAGAAGTTCATGAAAAAGTTTTTGACTTAATGTTTGAGTTAGGTGCTGAAGAATGGCAGTTGGATTTCCCAACAGTTTATGGTTCTGCAAAAAACAACTGGATGTCTGACCACTGGGAAAATGTAACTGATAATGTTGAAGCATTGTTAGACATGGTTGTTGCAAATGTGCCTGCTCCTAAAGTTTCTGAAGGAACGCCACAAATGTTGATTACATCTTTAGATTTCTCAGCTTTTACAGGTCGTATCGCTATTGGTCGTCTTGAAAGAGGAGTATTGAAAGAAGGTATGCCAATCTCATTAGTTAAAAGAGATGGTACTGTATCTAAATCTCGTATCAAAGAACTTCATACTTTTGAAGGACTTGGTCGTAAAAAAGTGGAACAAGTTATTGCTGGAGATATTTGCGCCATTATTGGTGTTGAAGGTTTTGAAATTGGTGATACTATTGCTGATTTTGAAAACCCAGAAGGTTTAAAAACGATTGATATCGATGAGCCAACAATGAGTATGTTGTTTACAATTAATGACTCTCCTTTCTTTGGTAAAGAGGGTAAATTTGTAACTTCTAGACACATTAGAGAGCGTTTGACAAAAGAATTAGAGAAAAACTTAGCTATGAAGTTAGGTGAAACTGATTCTGCTGATAAATTCATGGTTTTTGGTCGTGGAGTACTTCACTTATCTGTTCTTATTGAAACAATGAGAAGAGAAGGGTATGAATTACAAATTGGTCAACCACAAGTTATTATCAAAGAAATTGATGGTAAAAAATGTGAGCCAATTGAGGAATTGACTATTGATTTACCAGAAAATCTTTCAGGTAGAGCGGTTGAGTTCGTAACTATGCGTAAAGGTGAAATGCTAAGCATGGAAACTAAAGGGGAGCGTATGATTGTTAAATTTAATATTCCATCTCGTGGTATTATTGGATTGCGTAATCAATTGCTTACTGCTACTGCAGGTGAAGCTATTATGGCACACCGTTTTATTGGATATGAGCCTTACAAAGGTGAAATTGCTGGACGTAACAAAGGTTCATTAATTTCTATGGAAAAAGGTAAAGCTATTCCTTATTCTATCGATAAATTACAAGATCGTGGTAAGTTTTTCGTTGAACCTAATGCTGAAATTTACGAAGGTCAGGTTATTGGAGAAAACTCTCGTGGAGATGATATGTGTGTAAACGTAACAAAAGAGAAAAAACAATCTAACGTTCGTTCATCTGGAAATGATGAAAAAGCAAGAATTATTCCTCCAATTATTTTCTCATTAGAGGAAGCTTTAGAATACATTCAAAAAGATGAATATGTTGAGGTTACACCAAAATCTATTCGTTTAAGAAAAATATATTTGACAGAAACAGATAGAAAAAGATTTAAAATCTAATTCATTTGAGTTTTAATTAAAACCATCAGCGTAAGTTGATGGTTTTTTTTTTGAACCTAATCCTGCTGTACACTATATCTTTTATACCACCCCAAAAAGGGGGTGTTATAAAAGGATGCCGTTCCCATCAGGGGTATAAGAGAATCTACTTTTATGAAGATCAGCACTGAGAAGAAACTTAAATTATCTTTGAAATTATTATTCCTTTTTATTTTGCCACTCGGTTTGTTTTGAATTTTTATGGAGTATGCTTTCATTTTCATGGAATCCCATTGCAAATCATAGCATTATTGCAGTAAGTATTACAATTATTCTCTTTTTTATTCCAGTAATTATTCTTTTACAAGTAGTTAGGCTATTTGTATTTTTAAGTTTACGCATTTTTATTTCGTTAAATTAAACACCTTTTTATTTTCTTAAATCATATAAAAGATTTAAAAATGAATTTCAAACTATGTTTGGAATTAAAGTGTATAACTAGTGAATTCAAATAATGCTTTCAGATATAGTTTTTGATACAGAACAGGTTTCAATATTTGAAATAATTCGCTGTGTAATTTAAATTTGGTATTATATATAACATCAGCTGGATTAAGATACTTGGGATTAATATCAAAGCTAATTTTGAAGCTTGATTTTACATCATGAATTGTTTCAAAAAGAAATTTTGTTCCTTTTAGATTTTCTGCTTTAGTACTTTTAGTGAGATTAAAGTCTTGATAATAGGAAGTAGAGCTAATTTCAGAATTAGGGAAACACTCACACGTTATTGATCCTAAAATCAATATAAACATTGCGAGATATTTGATATAATTCTTCATTGATAAATTTTTTTGTAACACCTTTTAAAGTAATAGACCGTCTTTATATAAACAGTTCTATTACTTCAAATAGTGAATAACTTGTAGTTTAAAGCGTTTTAAGCATTATCTTTTTAGACTGAAATGACCTTTCATTTCTCGTCCATCATCAAGTTTTACAGTAAACCAGTAGTCATCTGCTGGCATGGGTTGACCTGTAAACGTTCCGTCCCATCCTTGGCTTGATGCCGTTATTTGTTTTATTAATTTCCCAAATCTATTAAAAATATATATAATTGAATTTCTATTAAAGACATTATTTACTCCTTTTATATTCCAGTAATCATTAATGTTATCTCCATTTGGTGTGAAAAACTTAGGAGCTCCGGTTACTGCAATTGTTTTGCTTACGGTACCGCAACCATTTTTATCATTAATATACACTTCATGAATTCCTGAAGGAACATTATCAAAAAAGTTAGAATCTTGAAAAGGACCGTTAGGTAAGTCTAAACTGTATTCATAATCACCCTTTCCATTAGCATCAACCGTTACCGTATTATTGTCGGCTAGATCTACTATATCGACGCTTGCTATCGTAGCAATATCTGAAGCGGTTACTTTTATAGTTCTTGTTCTTTCGCATCCTAATAATGTTGCCACTTCTACACTATAGTCACCTTCTGTATTTACGTCAAGAGTTGGACCAGTTTCGTTAGTAATGATATTGGAATCTTTGTACCAAGTATAGGTATAATCAGCAGTATTAGTTCCATTGGGTAAACCAGCATTTAGTTGAACAAAGAATGTTGGTAAATTCGAACATACTAATTCGTTATCTGTTCCATTAGTGTTTAATTGAATTGGAGGCAATGGATTAACTATAAACGGAATCGTTAAGATTGCTTTACAAGTTGGATTTATTGTATTTTCAACTTCAACTGTTATGTTTTGAGTAAGCGTTACAAATGGATTTGGAAGCGGACTTGTTAAAGGATTTCCATCTTTATCAAAATAATTTACCTTCATGCCTGTTTGACCACCTAAAATACTATTTTGAAAGGTAGTAGTGTCAAATGAATATTGCCCGTCTTGTGAAAGAGGATCAACTTCGTCATCACATACTGTAGTCAAATTTACAGGAATAGAGAAGGCTTCTGGTAAATCATCAACAATGAATGCAATGCTAACTTCTTCACTACAAGCCAGTGTTGAATTATTTGTAACTATAGCTCTTATAGATTGAGATGACGTCGTAAATATTGATGGAAATGGACTTGGTAATGGGTTATTGTTTTTGTCAAAATAAGTAACTGTAACATTATTTTGACCTTGCAATAAATCAGATTCAAGGGTGGAAGTGTTAAAGCTAAATATGCCATCTTGGTCGTCGTCACAAGCTCTAATAATGTTATTTGTTCCAACAACATTTATAATCGGAAGTGCTTCTACAACTAAGTTAAAAGTTGTAAAGCCATAACAATCATTGGCAACGGTGCTATCAACTCGGGCCCAAATAGTTTGAATATTTGGATAACCACTATTTCTATAATTTGAAATTGTAGCTACAGGAATTTCTAATGAATTGCCGTTTGCATCTGTTTCTGCAAGAAAATCAGTTTCGTTTTTATAGTATTTTATAGTGTAATTTCCTCCAGTTGGAAGAACATTTGCAATTTCTGCTGTAGCGGAACTAAAGTTGAACGTTGCAATTCCATCTTTATCATCGTTAGCAACATCAACGTAATCATCACATTGTACAAAATCATCAATTTGAAACGAACTCGGAATTTGTGTTACCGAAACTACTAAAGTCATTGTGCAAACTCTATAACAACCATTTGCATTTTCTACTCTTGCATAAACTGTTTTGTTTGTTGTAGTATAAGCAATTGGATTAGCAATTAAGAAGGTATTATTTTCAGATGTTGCTGCTATTGCATTTGTGTAATAAGTAAAAACTTCGTTTACAGCATTAGTAGAAATTTGATTGTTTTTCTGCGTTAAGTTAAAGGTAGAACTTCCATCTGTATCGTCATCACATTGTACCAATGTAATTGAATTTGTAATTACTGGTAGAGCATTTATAGATAAATTTGCAGTAGCAGAATACAAACCGCACGAGTTTCCATTTCTGTTTAAAAACACTCTGTATTTATAATTATTCATACTGTTTGTAACATTGTTAACAGTAAGCGTAGCAGTATTTACACCAGAGTAATTGGTGTTATTTGTAAGTGTTGTCCAATTTGTACCATCTATAGTTTGTTCCCATTGATAAGTAGATATTGCAACAGCATCAATAGTAAAAGAAGCATTTTCTAACTGGCAAACTGCAGTATTTGAAGGTTGTTTTGTTATAACAATTGGCGCTCCAATTGTATAATTGACATTTGGAGTGGTGTATCCTGTACCTGATGTAACAACACCTTTGTCATTTACTGTCACGGGACTGTTTCCTAATAATCCATCTGCGTCTCCATCTAGAAATCCAGCCTCGATTACGTCTTTGCAACCATCATCATCACTGTCTAATTCAAAATAGTTAAAGTTGCCATCTGCATCCGTATCTGCAATAGTGTATTTCAATTTCCCACTATCTGGAGCGGTTTCTAAACTATCTAACAAACCATTTATACCTACAATTCCGTCTACTTTTCCATCTTTATTGGCGTCGGTAGTATTGTGTCCAGCTTCAACAAGGTCATAAATACCATCATTATCACTATCTAAATCGAGTATATCTTTTACTAGATAACCTGTTCCATTTATATCTGAGTCAGAATTAATAGCAACTAATCCAGGTTCAAATGCATTATCCAAACCGTCTTTATTGGTGTCTACTCCTGAAAATGATTTAAATCCTTTTCCTTGTGCTTCAATAGTATCTGGAATTCCGTCATTGTCGCTATCAATATCTAATGCATCAGGAATAGTATCTAGATCCGTATCTTGGTCTATAGTTTGACCTATATAAAAAGCCGCTCGGTTGGCTACTAAGTCCGAAAGGTTGTAATGCTTGAAGGTTAAACTATCCACTTTGTAGCCTAGAATTGTGAAACGTGCAGTACCTTGTGTAACTGCTGTTGTACTTTTAAATCGAAAACGAATTTCAAAAGAGGTAAATTCTTTTACACCACTTTCGTAAATACCATCATAATTAGTATCAATTAGAAGATCACCGAATGGATCCATAATTGTTAAGGTTTGATTCGTAGGCGCACTAACCACAAAATCACCATCACCATTAGCAAAATCATTACTTGGAGTGGTTTGAGCGTTGCCATCAGTTATATAGCGAAAATCAATAGTTTCTGGTTTTGTAAATGTGATTTTATAAATAGTAGGATTGTTTTTACCCGCTGGAACATCCGAAACAAAACCATAAACGGGATAGCCTGTTATGGTTCCAGATCCAGTGACTGTCGCGTTAAAGTTACTAGCCGAAAGAGCATTACTATGATTAAAAAAATTAGAGCTACTCTCAACCGTGTTGAGTAATCCATCATTGTCCCAATCAATATCAATGTTGTTATTTGTGCCGTCATTATCGTTGTCTTTGGCACAATCACTTACTGGAATTTTATCCGAAAAGACATCGCTTAAACAGCCAGAAATACTACCTTTAACTTGATAATAACCAGGTGTTGTAGGAGTATAGCTATTGGTCGTAGCCAACGGAATAGCTACATCATCTTTGTACCATTGAAACGTATCATAAGCGGATAGGCTACTAATTTTTAATACGACATTGGGAATACAAGAGGAGGTGCCAACTGCAATTTTATCCGATACAATTTCTGGTTTTATATCAAAACCAGAATAGTAACCGCCATACGTTGCTGCTCCGTTAGTAGCAAAATAGGACACATATACTTGTTTGGTCGATTTAACGGCTATGTTTCCGCTAAGTCCAGAAACAGTGTATTTCACAAACCCAGGATTTCCAATTATTGATTGTGGACTAGCACTAATAGGTGAATTATTAATTAAAACTGTCGCCCCAGTTTCGGTAATAATATTCAATCCACCATCATAGAAAGTGCTTCCAATTTCTTGAATGTTAGGGATGTTATCTACCACATTTGGTGTTGAACAATTCAAAGGCGGAACAAAAAACATATTTTGATTTGCTGGTGAAGCAGTACCACCAATACTTTGATAAGCAAATACTTTTTCAGAAGAGGTGACATATAAACTACCATTGGTAAAATTTGCACCGTCAATTGCAACATATTCTCCTTTGTTTAAGGTAGTAAAAGGAGAAGTATTTCCGTTTAGATATACTTTGGTCTGGTCCGTATGCGCTACTAGTAAAACACGTTCCAATTCGTCGGTTCCTAGTCCTTTGGCAAAAATATATTCAGTTCCTGTACGTTCAATAGGTACAATTTGATCAAATCCTACATCTCGTCCTGTTGGAGTTGAACTATTGCTTCCACAAAATGAACCCGCGTTGATCACCACGGCTTTGTCAGATTCAACTAGTGCACCAATCATTTTGGCACTATTTGACGGTGTTGCGCCTGAGTTAGTATTTTCTAATGCAAGTACATAACTTTCATTTTTGTTCAGTGTCAATGTTATTGGACCGCTGATTACAGTTCCATCGGTCAAAACAGTTCCAATGGGCAGATTTGAAATCGTAACTTTTGTACCATTTTCGGTAGCTAAAATAGACGCAAAATTCAATAAAGTAGTGTCAAAAAGAGGATTCAACATCGCTCCTAAACGGAATGTTTTTCCCAAAGCACTATTACCTTTTGAAACCAATCCACCGGCATGATTATAGGCTCCACTATTTGTTCTAGCAGCATTTACGCGAATATTAGCATACACCAAATCCTCCGCTTCAATCACATAGCCTTTGTTCTTTAAAATCCCAATTGTATTTTTAGGAGTAAATAATTGCGTAAAATCGCCCGTTCCTATAAAATAGCGAAATGGAGTTATATTATTCACTACACCCGTAATTACATTACCGCCATTTTCAATTATTTTAAAAGGAACGTCTTTCGAATTTGGAGTAGAAATATAAATGTAATGATCTTCAACCACATTAGATTGAGCCGTAATAGGTGGTATGTAGTGCGTTTTACTAAATTGTGCAAAACAACTAATTGAAAGTAGAATCGTTAGTAGTAGTAAAGTTTTTTTCATGCGCTAAAAATAGGAAAATTTAAATTATCTTTCTAAAGTAAAATGATCTTTTGATGTTCGGCTTTCAAATAATTGGAGTTAAACTAATAAATTTTGTATAGGGAAAAATCAAACCCGAATGGTTGATTTGCAATTAAAATATAAGTAGCAGATATCTTTAGATCGATATTGTTA
>NZ_QKNZ01000037.1:0-37113 GCF_014156605.1 Flavobacterium sp. SOK18b | reverse complement strand
GAAATTGTCAATATACTTTTTATATTCATTTTTCATAGTTTTGTTTTCTGTAATTAAATATTGAACAATATAAATATTTAAAATTACTTCGCTGTTTGCATTATTTCTAATAATTAATGCACTTTTTTACATTATTTTCACCGAAGTCATACTCAACGATCCTCCTAATAATTTATCATTGAACAAACTGAGCTCCTCTTGTTTTCCTTTTAAACCCAAAGTATAAATCAAAGGTAAATAATGCTCTGGAGTTGGGATTGCTAATTGTAATGCTTGGCTTTGTTTTTCAAAATCTAGGAGTGGTTGAAAATTTCCGTCTAGCAAATAGGCATTGATAGTTTCACGAGCTTCAATTGCCCAATCATAGCCGTAATTATCTTTATCTAAATTCGGAAAATCGACTAATCTTAAATTGTGAACAATATTTCCACTTCCTACAATCAAAATTCCTTTGGTACGTAAAGCACTTAATTTTTGTGCCAAATCAAAATGGTACTGCGCTGGTTTTGTATAATCAATACTTAGCTGAATTACAGGAACATTGGCCTGCGGATATAAATGTTTAATAACACTCCAAGCACCGTGATCCAATCCCCAATGTTCATCGAGTTCAACCGCTATCGGAGTCAATAATTGTTTAGTATCTACTGCTAATTCAGGACTACCCTTAGCGGGATATTGCACATCAAATAGTGCTTGCGGAAAACCTCCAAAATCATGAATTGTTCGAGGCATTTCCATTGCTGTAACCTTGGTTCCGTTGGTATACCAATGCGCCGAAATACACAAAATAGCGTTGGGTTGTGGTAACGTTTTGGCTAAATTCCGAAATTCAGTTACAAACTGATTTTCTTCAATGGCATTCATGGGACTGCCATGACCAAGAAACAAAACTGGCATTTTTTCGGTGTTTGATAAAGAACCCGAAATTTTATGTAAATCGTTTAATGAATTCATAACTAAACTATTTTTAAATTATTAACCATATAAGTCATATAAGGTCATTAAAGTCTTCTTTGATTTTTCTTACATGACTTATATGTTAATATAATTTACTCTACAAAACTATCATCTTTAAAACCAATTAAATACAATTTGTTTTTGGCACGCGTCATCGCGGTATATAACCATCTAATGTAATCACGGTTAATACCATCTGGCAAATAAGGTTGCTCTATAAAAACCGTATTCCACTGCCCTCCTTGTGATTTATGACATGTAATGGCGTAGGAGAATTTCACCTGCAAACCATTAAAATATTCATTGGCTTTTACTTTTTGGAATTGTTTGAATTTGGTTTCGCCCTCGTAATCCTTCAAAACTTCTTGATAAAGTCGGTTTGATTCTTCGTAGGTGAGTGAAGGCGATTCGCTTTTGATGGTGTCTAAAAGCAAAACAGTTTCAATTGGTTTTTGATCTGGATAATCCACCATTCTAATTTTTACTTTGGCAAATTTGAAGCTGTACAACTCCTTGATGCTAAAAATTTCGAGCACCTCGATAATATCACCATTGGCGATAAAACCTGCCTGGTCAGAATCCTTTAGCCAAAAATAATTGTTCTTCACCACCATTAAAAAATCTCCTGTGGAAAGCTCACTTTCTTTGTCCAGAATTTTGGTGCGAATTTGTTCGTTGTATTGATTGGCTCTTTTATTAGAGCGCACAATAAATGCGGTATCTTCAATGCTGTAATTACTGTAGGCAGAGTTGATGGCGTCTTGAATATCATAACCGTCTGTCAAACGTACAATATCTTTGAATTTTTTGAGATTGAATTTAAAATCAGTGATAAAAGATTCTTTGAGTACTTCTCGCAATTCTGTGGCGTTGAATAAAATACCTGAGTTTTCCTCTTGACGCATTACTTCGTCTAGCTCAATATGTTCAACTTCCTTATCGTAATTCATACCAAGCGTTCGAATATCAAGCGCTGGGCTGATATCCAAATTCACCGGAGGCAACTGAGCCGTATCTCCTAATAAAATCATTTTGCAATTCGCACCTGAATAAACATAGGAAATCAAGTCATCTAACAAGGAACCGTTTTCATACAACTTAGAATCTGAATTCGTATCCGAAATCATGGAAGCTTCATCGACGATAAAAATGGTGTTTTTGTGTTTGTTGGGTTGTAAAGTAAAAGATACTCCGCCACCAGAAGATTTTTTAGGAAAATAGATTTTTTTGTGAATCGTAAAAGCAGGTTTGTCAGAATAATTAGCAATCACTTTGGCCGCACGACCTGTTGGAGCCAGTAAAACATATTTTTTATTAATGTCTATTAAGCTGTTAACAATGGTAGAGATTACAGTGGTTTTTCCTGTTCCTGCATATCCTTTGAGTACAAAAATGGTTTTATTCTCTGTTTCAGTCAAAAAAATGGCTATTTTTTGAAAAAAAACATCTTGTTTGTAAGTGGGCTGAAATGGAAATTTTTTTTGTAAAAGACTGTAAAACAAGGAGGAATTCATAAGAATTTTGTTGGCATAAATGAGTATCAAAGATACGTATTAACTATCATTTACGCTACAACTACTTTTTACAAATTGATTGAAACGCGAAACAAAATTGATATTACCAAACATTGGGTTTTAAAAATTTTGTTTCGCAAAGCTTCTTTTTTTAAAATAGTTTATGAATAGGGTTAATAGGAATCATAACTCCTTGTTTCAAAATGATATTTTTATCCGTTACAGCCCAAACCGTAGTATCAACTACTTTCTTTGATTCAACATCTTCAAAAAATATTTTGATCTTGGAATGTTCCAGGTTTCCTAATGATAACGCTCTGTTGACTTCGCTAATTCTCATTTTTATTTGGTCATTATCCTCTAAAACATCAGTATTAGGGAATTTAAGTGCAGCAATAGCCTCTTTGTCGATAGTTATAAAATCTTGGGTCATGATAGTACTGTTTTAATTAACAATTAGTTAGGGTGATATTTAATGTTTTTGAAAATAAAATTATTTGTTCTTACAATTTACTAAACAAAGTGTACTATTAACGTGCTTGTAGTCCTAATTTTTTATTAAAGTTTAGGCACAAAATCTTTATTTTTACAATACAATTAACTAAAAAAGGTGTCTACATATTGTATTTAAACAATTTTAATTCAAATATGTCATATGGTATTTTAATAAGCGTTAAGGATGGAAGCGGCATCCTTTGCTTTTTTTCTTTAAAAAAGCAAAGATACAGCGTACAGCCTGACCTGACGAAGTTTACGAAGGAAAGGTAACGCCCAATTTGTAGTTTTAAATTGTTAAATTGTTTTTTTAGGGAACAAATATTTTAAAGTAAAAATTATAATAAAATTAGCACGCTTGACACTTTAAATAATGTAATTTGGCACAAAAATTTAGAGTAATACACACCAATTGCATACCATATGGATAAAATAAAAATACTTTGGGTTGATGATGAAATTGACCTTTTGAAACCACATATATTATTTCTGGAAAAGAAAAACTACGAGGTTACTACCTGTAACAATGGATTAGATGCGATTGCTATTTTTGAAGAAAACAATTTTGACATTGTTTTTTTGGATGAAAATATGCCTGGAATGAGCGGATTGGAAACACTTTCAGAAATGAAAGAAAAGAAATCAGCAATTCCTATGATCATGATTACAAAAAGTGAGGAAGAGTATATCATGGAGGAGGCGATTGGGTCTAAAATTGCAGATTATTTGATTAAACCCGTAAATCCAAACCAAATTTTACTGAGTTTGAAGAAAAACTTAGATCATTCGCGATTGATTTCTCAAAAGACAACACTCGATTATCAAAAAGAGTTTCGCAAAATAGCGATGGAAATGGGTATGGTGAATTCCTTTGAAGATTGGATCGAATTATATAAAAAATTGATTTTTTGGGAGCTAGAGTTAGAAAACATTGATGATCAAGGGATGATTCAAATTCTAGAATCTCAAAAAGTAGAAGCCAACTCGCAATTTGGTAAGTTTATCGAACGAAATTATGAAGATTGGTTTGCACCGATGCCTAAAAAAGTCGCAAGTGTTACCGATGCCGACCGACCAATACAATCGCATACCTTATTTAAGGAGCTCGTGTTGCCGGAACTAAAGAAAAAAGACAAGCCTATTTTATTTGTAGTGATTGACAACTTGCGTTACGACCAATGGAAAACCTTTGAAACGGTGGTAGGAAATTACTATAAATTAGAAAAAGAGGTTCCCTACTACTCTATTTTACCAACTGCCACGCAGTATGCAAGGAACGCAATCTTCTCGGGTTTAACGCCGTTAGATATGGAAAAACAGTTCCCACAATACTGGAAAAACGATCCAGAAGAAGGCGGTAAAAACTTATTTGAAGCCGAATTTTTGACCGCGCAAATCAAGCGATTAGGACTTACTATTAAAGAAGATTATTTTAAAATTACGAGTCTTGCTGGCGGTAAAAAATTATCTGAAAGTTTCAAAGCTTTAAAAGACAATGATTTGGTTACTATTGTTTATAATTTTGTGGATATGCTATCACATGCCAAAACAGAAATGGACGTAGTGAAAGAATTAGCATCTGATGATAAAGCCTATCGTTCCCTGACTTTGAGCTGGTTTAAAAATTCGCCTTTGCTAGAAATTATTCAACAGGCACAAAAAATGGGCTTCAAATTAATTATTACCACAGACCATGGCACTATAAATGTAAAAAACCCATCAAAAGTTGTGGGAGATAAAAATACGAGTTTAAATCTGAGATATAAAACAGGTAGAAGTCTTACTTACGAACACAAAGATGTTTATGCAGTAAAAGATCCAAAAAATATTGGCTTACCTGCAATTAATATGAGTAGTTCGTTTATTTTTGCAAAAAGTGATTTGTTTTTGGCTTATGTTAACAATTACAATCACTATGTGAGTTATTATAAAAACACATATCAACACGGAGGAATTTCTCTGGAAGAAATGATTATTCCGTTTTTAGTTTTTAATCCGAAGTAAAAAAGCAATCAGTCTCAGTTTTCAGTCTAAGACCAAAAACTTAAATTGTCAACTTTAAATAATTTTATCAGAATGGATATCCTTTTTTCTATTGATCAGCTAGAAGAAGTAGCACAACAAATTATTGCCCAAAACCCGAATAAAGTCATACTTTTTCACGGTGAAATGGGTGTTGGAAAAACTACTTTGATCAAGCAACTTTGTATATCATTAGGCGTACAAGGCGCTACAAGTAGTCCAACTTTTTCTTTAGTTAATGAATACGAAGCATCTCAAAATCAACTGGTTTATCACTTTGATTTTTATAGAGTAAATAAAGAAGAGGAAGCTCTAGATATGGGTGTTGATGAATACTTGTACTCTGGGCATTGGTGTTTTATAGAATGGGCTGAAAAGATTGAAAACTTAATTCCTGAAACACACTCTGTGATCCAGATAGTTGCATTAACAGATGGAACTAGAAAATTAACTTTGACATAAAAAAGTATGCTACAAGACAACTTGGTTTTCATAATTCCTTTTTCTGATGATTTGGCAGCGCCAATAAAAGATTTAAATCTCGAATGGTTGCAGAAATATTTTAAGGTAGAGCCTAAAGATGAAATTGTACTTTCGGACCCAAAAAAAGAAATTATTGACAAAGGGGGAATGATTTTTTATGCCAAGTACAACAATGCAATAATTGGAACCGTTTCCTTAATCAAAATAGATAACTGTTGTTTTGAGTTGAGTAAAATGGCAGTAACTGATGGATTTCAAGGTTTGGGCGTAGGAAAAAAAATGATTCTACACTGTTTTTCAATTGCAAAAGAAAATGGAATAGAAAAAATCATTTTATACTCCAACAGAAAATTGAAATCAGCAATTCACTTGTATGAAAAGTTTGGCTTTACTGAAATTCCACTCGAATCAGGAATTTACGAAAGAGCCGATATCAAAATGGAAAAAATAATAGCTTAAATTTGAGTTTTAATTTACTAAAATGTAGTGCTTTAATTAGCAAAATTTACGTAAATTGGACGCTTAATTCATCATAAAAAAATGTCAATTACTACTACGCCATTCACCAAACAGCAGCTTTTACCACAAGAAGAAAAGCTAGAGATTGCTAGACATAAAAGTGAACTTTTTATTGGTATTCCAAAAGAAACTAGTTTTCAAGAACGACGTATTTGCCTTACACCCGATGCCGTAAACTCATTGACTTTTCAAGGACATCGCGTGATGATTGAAGCTGGCGCTGGACTTAGTTCAAGTTACACGGACAAAGAATACAGCAATGCTGGTGCCGAAATAACAAGTGATACCAAAAAAGTTTTTGGATGTCCCATGATTTTAAAAGTGGAACCTGCCACATTTAGTGAAATTGAAATGATGAATCCTCAAACGATCATAATTTCGGCTATTCAACTTAAAACGAGAACAAAAGCCTATTTTGAAGCTTTATCCAAAAAGAAAATCATTGCATTAGCTTTTGAATACATTAAAGATGAAGATGGCACCTATCCTGCAGTAAAATCATTAAGCGAAATAGCCGGTACGGCCTCTATTCTTATTGCTGCCGAATTAATGATTACCAATGACCTTGGAAAAGGTTTGCTATTTGGTAATATTACAGGAGTTCCCCCTACTGATGTTGTAATTTTAGGAGCAGGAACTGTGGGCGAATTTGCTGCAAAAACAGCCATAGGTCTTGGAGCTAGTGTCAAAGTTTTTGACAATTCTATCACTAAATTGCGAAGATTACAAAACAATCTTAACCAACGCATTTTTACTTCAACCATTCAACCAAAAGCACTTTTAAAAGCTTTAAGACGTTGTGATGTAGCCATTGGTGCCATGAAAGGAAAAGACAGATGTCCTGTAGTAGTATCAGAAACAATGGTAGAACACATGAAAAATGGTGCCGTAATTGTTGATGTTAGTATTGATACTGGAGGTTGTTTTGAAACTTCAGAAGTAACCTCACATGAAAAACCTACTTTTATAAAGAGTAATGTGTTGCATTACTGCGTACCTAACATTCCGTCTCGTTACTCAAAAACGGCTTCCTTGTCCATTAGCAATATTATTTCACCCTACTTAATGAAAATTGCCGAAGATGGTGGCATTGAACGCGCCATCCGTTGTGATAAAGGCTTAAAAAATGGAGTTTATATGTACCACGGTATTCACACCAATAGCGCAATTGCAGACTGGTTTGACTTACCTCATAGCGATATAAATTTAATAGTTTTTTAAGAAATTTTTCAAGTACCTTTGCACAAAAATATTTTATGAAATTTTTTCAGCGTTTTGCCTATTATTTAGTTGGTTTAGTGATCGGACTTTTTTTTGTAGCCTTAGTTTTTAGTGGGAAAGACACCCGTTGTAACTATTTTCCAAATGCTAGAGTCTTAAATGACTTGAGAAACAAACCTTTCTATTACTCTGATAAAGCATCTGCAATACTGGCGCAAAAATGGATTGACACCGCTGATATAAAAAACTCTTTACAATACGGTGATGTTGATTTTGACAACAGTAACCTAATTGTAAAAAAAGGAAAAATGTACACCATTGAAGGTAAAACAATCAAAAATCAAGAGGTTGTTTTAAAAATCATCAATTACAGCGATAAGGCTATTCTAGAAGATATTATCAAAAAATAATTTTCTCAGCATATTCTTTTTTTGGGCGTGCCCCTACGCAAAAGCTTCGGGTCCTGCTGTACGTTCCCGCTTTTCTAGTCGGGCAAAAAAGCCCGCCTAAAAAGAGCTCCACTACCATCAGTCACGCAACAACCTTATAAGATTAAACATCTTAACGGAGACTAATTATCGGTATTCCAAACAATAGCTTTTTTATTCTGTGCAATTAAATACTCATTCACTTGACTAAAATGTTTATTGCCAAACCATTTCCCTTGATTAGCACTCAATGGTGATGGATGACCCGATGTTAAAACTAAGTGTTTGTTTCGGTCTATTTTTACTCCTTTTTTTTGAGCAAAACTGCCCCAGAGTACAAATACAACACCTTCTTTTTCAGAATTGATGAACTCAATTACTGCA
Organism: Flavobacterium sp. SOK18b; assembly: GCF_014156605.1. Lineage (NCBI taxonomy): Bacteria > Pseudomonadati > Bacteroidota > Flavobacteriia > Flavobacteriales > Flavobacteriaceae > Flavobacterium > Flavobacterium sp. SOK18b. Next base: position 29,087 of record NZ_QKNZ01000037.1, on the reverse strand, counting down.
TCAGTAAACTGACTCCATTTTAAATCCTTATGACTATTTGGGCTATCTTGTCTCACTGTTAAAGTAGCATTAAGCAACAAAACTCCTTGTTGAGCCCACGACTCTAAGTTCCCTGATGTAGGCAAAAAGACAGTTCCTAAATCGTCACTCATTTCTCTGAAAATATTTCTTAATGATGGCGGTATGCGCACCCCATCAGCCACCGAAAAACATAGACCATTAGCCTCGCCCACTCCATGATAAGGGTCTTGACCAATAATCACCACTTTTACAGCATCAAAAGAACATTGGTTAAAAGCCTCAAAAATCAAATCTTTAGGAGGAAAACAACTATGTTCTTCGTATTCTGAAGCCACATGGCGCATCAATTCCTCAAAGTATGGCCTTGTTATTTCTTCTTTTAAAATTTCTTTCCAGGAAGGGTTTAAATCGTATTTCATTTGATTTCGTTAAAAACACAAAGATACTTTGAATTCCACGAAATCTAGCTCTATAAAACGCTATAAACATTATTTAATTCTTTGTGAAAGTCTGTTAAATAGTCTTAACTATTAGCTATTTTTGTAGTTCAAAAGACTGAACCATAAATGATCTCCATTACCGAAAAAACATTACAAGATTTACAATTTCCAACTGTACTAGAAACAATTTCTTCTATATGCAATACTGATATTGGAAAAGAAAAAGCACTTGAAATAACTCCTTTTAAAGACAAAGAAACTTTGATGCAAGCTTTATTGCAAACCTCAGAGTATGTTTCGTCTTTTCAAAATAACAACGCTATTCCAAATCATGGTTTTGAAGCCATATCACACGAAATCAAATTTCTTGCTATTGAAGATAGTTTTCTTGAAGTAGGTAGTTTTAGAAAAATTGCAAACCTTTCGAGTACCGTGAATTTTTTATTGCAGTTTTTAAAAAAATTCGAAGACTACTATCCAAACTTAAATGTTAGAGCAAATCAGGTAGAATTGACCAAAGACATTATCACTATGATTGACGATGTAGTTGATAAATACGGTGAAATAAAAGATAATGCTTCTCCAGATTTATTGAATATTCGTAGAAGTATGAATGCGGTGCGCGGAAAAGTGAATCAGAGTTTTGGGACAGCACTTACGCATTATAATTCGTTGGGTTACCTGGATGACATTCGGGAGAGTTTTGTACAAAATAGAAGAGTGTTGGCTGTTCTGGCCATGTACCGCCGTAAGGTAAAAGGTTCTATCATGGGAAGTTCAAAAACGGGGAGTATTGCGTATATTGAACCCGAAGCTACATTACAATATTCCAGAGAATTGAGCAATCTAGAATATGAAGAAAAAGAGGAAATAACCCGAATTTTAAAGCTTTTATCCAATCAAATCAGACCTTTTTTGCCTTTATTGGTTGAATATCAAGATTTCTTAAGTGACATTGATGTTATTGCTGCAAAAGCCAAATATGCCAATAAAATAAACGGAATTCTTCCAAATATTACTGAAGATCGCAGATTGTATTTTAGAGATGCTTTTCATCCTATTTTGTATTTAAATAACAAGCAAAAAAACGAAATAACACATCCACAAACCATTGAGTTAGGACAAGAAAATAGAATTATTGTAATTTCAGGACCTAATGCTGGTGGAAAAACCATCTCGTTAAAAACAGTTGGTTTATTGCAATTGATGTTGCAATCCGGTATGTTGATTCCTGTACACGAGCGCAGTGAAACCTTTTTATTTGACAGAATTCTTACAGATATTGGTGACAATCAATCTATTGAAAATCATTTAAGTACCTACAGTTATCGATTAAAAAACATGAATTACTTTCTGAAAAAATGCAACAGAAAAACTATGTTCTTAATTGATGAATTTGGAACTGGATCTGATCCTGAATTAGGAGGCGCTTTGGCTGAAATTTTCTTAGAGGAGTTCTACCACCGAGAAGCTTTTGGTATCATCACAACCCATTATTCGAACTTGAAAATTCTTGCGAATGAATTACCCTTTGCAACGAATGCCAATATGCTTTTTGACGAAAAAACACTCGAGCCATTGTATAAATTAGTGCTGGGTCAGGCAGGAAGTTCCTTTACATTTGAGGTTGCACTCAAAAACGGAATTCCTTTTAGCTTGATTAATCGCGCCAAAAAGAAAATTGAAGTTGGGAAAGTACGATTTGATAAAACCATTGCCACCTTACAAAAAGAACGCTCTAAGCTTGAAAAAACGTCACAAACGCTAAAAGAAGAAGAAAGCAAAGCACGTGAAGAGGGCAAAAAAATGGAAAATATCAATGTAAAAATCAAGCAAAAACTAGAAAGTTACCAAGAGTTGTACGATAGCAATCAAAAGACCATCTATATTGGACAAAAGATTGAAGACATTTCTGAAAAATATTTCAATAACAAAAATAAGAAAGAACTACTGGGTGAGTTTTTGAAAATTATTGAAATTGAAAATTCCAAGCGTAAAAAAGCTACTGCTAAAGAGACAAAGGCGCAGATTGAAAAAAAGAAAGAAGTCATCCAGGAAGTAACCGTTCAGGTAGAAGAAATCCGAAAAGAAAAGAAAGAGAAAAAACAAAAAGTAGTGGTTGAAAAGCCAAAACCAGTGCTAAAAGTAGGTGATCGTGTGCGTATGTTTGACGGAAAAGCCATTGGAACGATTGATAGTATCGAAAAAAATAAAGCCACGGTGAATTATGGAGTTTTTACTTCAAAAGCAAGCTTAGATGTTTTAGAATTTGTTGAGGCAGGAAAAAAGTAAATGCATGAGGTACAACGCAATAATTGTCTTCTAATTTTTTTAGTAATCTAATTTAAACTGATTTTCAACATGCAGGACCTTCCAAAAAATAAGAAAATAATACTCTTTGATGGTGTTTGCAATTTGTGTGATACTTCGGCACAACTTATTATAAAGCATGATACAAAAGATATTTTTAGGTTTGTAGCTTTGCAATCTACTTTAGGGCAAGAGATCACTAATTATTTAGGAATTGATTCGCAAAAAATGGATAGCATCATTTTGTATCATCCAGGAGTTGCTTACTATTACAAAGCAGAAGCAGCATTAGAAATTGCCAAGGAATTAGGAGGAGTATTCTCTTTAGCCCGCATTTTGGGAGTATTCCCTATTTCATTTAGTAATCTTGCTTATGATTTTGTTGCTAAAAACAGATACAAATGGTACGGTAAAAAAGAAAGTTGTATGATACCTACAGAGGCTCTAAAATCAAAATTTTTGAATTAAAATACTATTTCGTTATCATTTCGTTTTAAATAAGTTACTTAGCTTTATTTAATTAATTACTTAAGTTTGTATTATCATAAAAAAGGCTGTTCAAATAGACAGCCTTTTTTATAAAATAGAAGAAAATTAGTTGCGGATTAATTTTCTATATTTTAATCGTTTTGGAGTTAAATCACCACCTAAACGTTTCTTTTTATTTTCTTCGTATTCAGTAAAACCTCCTTCGAAATAATACACTTCAGAGTCGCCTTCAAAAGCTAAAATGTGCGTACAAATTCTATCTAAGAACCATCTATCGTGAGAAATTACCACTGCACAACCAGCAAAATTCTCTAAACCTTCTTCTAATGCTCTTAACGTATTTACGTCCAAATCATTGGTTGGCTCATCCAGTAAAAGTACATTTCCTTCTTCCTTTAAAGTCATAGCCAAGTGTAAACGGTTGCGTTCTCCACCTGAAAGCATCGAAACTTTTTTGTTTTGTTCGCCACCACCAAAGTTGAAACGAGACAAATATGCTCTAGAATTTACTTGTTTTCCGCCCATCATGATTAGTTCCTGACCGTCAGCGAAATTTTCCCAGATGGATTTATTAGGATCAATATTAGAATGCGATTGATCTACGTAAGCAATTTTTACAGTTTCACCAACAGAAAAAGAACCACTATCTGTAGCTTGTTCACCCATTATCATTTTAAAAATAGTAGACTTACCAGCTCCGTTTGGCCCGATAATCCCAACGATTCCAGCTTGTGGCAACGTAAAATTTAAATTATCATACAATAATTTATCGCCAAAAGCTTTAGCTACATTTTTAGCTTCAATAACATTGGTTCCCAAACGAGGACCATTTGGAATATATATTTCCAAGTTTTCGTCCAATTGTTTTTGATCTTCGTTTAATAATTTATCGTAGTTCTGTAAACGTGCTTTTTGTTTGGTTTGACGTCCTTTGGCACCTTGACGAACCCAATCCAACTCACGCTCTAAGTTTTTTCTGCGTTTTGAAGCTACTTTTTCTTCAAGTGCCATTCTGCTAGATTTTTGATCTAACCAAGAAGAATAATTCCCTTTCCAAGGAATACCTTCTCCTCTATCTAACTCTAGAATCCAACCAGCTACATTATCAAGGAAATATCTATCGTGCGTTACAGCAATAACTGTTCCTGCATATTGTGCTAAATGCTGCTCTAACCAAAGAACGCTCTCAGCATCCAAGTGGTTGGTAGGCTCATCCAAAAGCAAAACATCTGGTTGTTGCAACAACAAACGACACAAAGCCACACGACGACGCTCTCCTCCAGAAAGGTTTTTAATTGGCGTATCACCGTCTGGAGTACGCAAGGCATCCATAGCAATTTCTAGTTTAGTATCGATTTCCCAAGCTCCCAGTGCGTCAATTTTGTCTTGCAAAGCCGCTTGACGATCCATCAATTTGTCCATTTTGTCTGGATCAGAATAGTTTTCTTCAAGTCCAAACAAATCGTTGATTTGATTGTATTCTGCTAAAACAGCCATGGTTTCTGCTGCACCTTCTTGAACAATCTCTAAAACGGTTTTAGTATCGTCCAAAATTGGTTCTTGCTCTAAGTATCCTACCGTATAACCTGGTTGAAAAACAACATCTCCTTGATAATTTTTATCAACACCTGCAATAATTTTTAAAAGTGATGATTTTCCAGAACCATTAAGTCCTAATATACCTATTTTGGCACCATAAAAGAAACTCAAATAAATATTTTTAAGTACTGGTTTATCTGCACCTTGATAGGTTTTACTCAATTTTTGCATTGAGAATATTACTTTTTTATCGTCTGACATAATTTATGTTTTACAGTTATCTTTTTATTTATTTTTCTCTTTGTGTTTGTACTTTTACAACCTGCCTTTGAGTGAACTAAATACCCAAGCATTTGCTAAAAATCCAATTCCTACTGCTGCAAATCCCCATCCAGCAACATCATCATATCGAAATGCGCCCAGAGCAATAAGCAATAATCCCATTAAAATCATAATGAGTGTTGCCCAACCTAAGATTGTATTTTTATTCATGTTACTTTATTTATAAATGTTTTGTTACAATTTGAGTTGCAAATATCGGAATTTTTATAATTTTAATTGAATATTTTAAAAAGCATCTCTCGTAATAAATCCGATTGTGAAATTGCATTTGCACCTACTCCTTTACTTTTGACATCAATATCACGAAGTGCTCCTACAATTTGACTCACTTTTTTCATTGGATAATTCTTCAAAGCAACATCATATTCTTTCATGAAAAATGGGTTCACACCAATAACAGCTGCCACATTTTTTGGGTTTTTATCCTTTAAACCATGGTATTTTAAAAGCTGTATGAAAAATCCAAATATTAAACTAGTGGTCACCACCATGGGGTTTTCCTTTGGGTTTTGGGCAAAGTTTTCAGCTATTTTATACGCTTTCAACTGATTGCGCTCTCCAAGTGCTTTTCTAAGTTCAAAAACATTATAATCTTTACTAAAACCAATATTGTCCTCAATATGTTGAGGCGTAATTGTACTCCCAACGGGTAAAATAATTTGCAACTTTTCTAATTCATTGTTTATTTTACTCAAATCAGTACCTAAAAACTCTACGAGCATTGCTGTAGCCTTAGGCTCTATCATGTATTTTTTGCCAGAGAGTACACGCTTAATCCAATCGCCTACTTGGTTTTCATATAATTTTTTACTCTCGAAAACCAATCCGTTTTTCGCAATAAGTTTGGTTACTTTTTTACGTTTATCAACTGTTTTGTATTTATAACACAGCACTAAAACGGTTGAAGGCATTGGGTTATCTGCATAAGCTTCAAATTTATCAAACGTTCGATTTAAGTCTTGAGCTTCTTTTACAATTACAACTTGGCGGTCCGCCATCATAGGGTAGCGTTTTGCAGTAGCAATCACATCTTCAACAGTTACATCTCGTCCGTATAAAACAGTTTGATTGAATCCTTTTTCTTCCTCAGACAATACTTTTTCTTCAATAAAATCTGAGAGTTTGTCAATATAATAAGACTCCTCACCCATTAAAAGGTAAATGGGTTTTATAGAACCACTTTTAATATCATTTACAATTTTTATGACTTCGTCCATTTCAATTTAATTCAAGTTTTAATAAGCAAAGTATCTTTTTATCAGAATGGATCTTTAAACTTTACTTTTTAAACTTATTTAATACTTTTGCACCATGCAAATTCTCAATTTTCCACACTATACTTTTCGGTTCAAAAATAGCGAAAATAAAACAGCTATTTTTGATGTTATTCGTAAAAAATTTATAATTCTAACACCTGAGGAATGGGTCAGGCAGCATGTAGTTCGGTTTTTATTAGAACAAAAAGAATACCCCCTTTCTTTAATAAATGTTGAAAAAGTTTTAAAAGTCAATGGCTTACGCAAAAGGTACGACGTTGTTGTTTACAATACTGATGGTACAATCAATATCCTTGTAGAATGCAAAGCCCCTCAAATTCAAATAGCACAAGTCACATTTGACCAAATAGCGCAATACAATATGACATTGCAAGCCAACTTTTTGATGGTAACCAATGGATTGAATCACTACTTTTGCCAAATGGATTTTGAAAATGAAAAATATCAATTTCTGAAAGATTTGCCCAATTACGGGCCACTTTAGCACATTATTACACCATGAAAATAGCCGTTGTTATCCTTAATTGGAATGGAACCAAATTATTAGAACAATTTTTACCCTCAGTAGTACAGTTTTCAAAAGAAGCTACTATATATGTTGCAGATAATGCTTCTACAGATGAATCAGTTGCTTTTGTAAAACAAAATTTTCCTGAGGTTGTGATTATTCAAAATTCTGGTAATTTTGGATTTGCAAAAGGCTATAACGAAGCACTTCAACATGTGAATGCCGATGTGTATGCACTCATTAATTCTGATATTGAAGTTACCGAAAATTGGTTGCAACCTATTTCAAAAATCTTTGAAAACGAACCAAATACCGCTATTATTCAACCCAAAATACTAGATTTCAAAAATAAAGAATATTTTGAATATGCTGGAGCAGCTGGAGGCTTTATAGATAAGTACGGATATCCATTTTGCAGGGGAAGAATATTTGAAACTCTAGAAAAAGATTTAGGACAATACGATGATCAAACAAATTTATTTTGGGCTTCTGGAGCTTGTTTTTTTATCAGAAATGCTGTTTATCATGAACTCGAAGGGTTTGATGGAGACTTTTTTGCCCATCAAGAAGAAATAGATCTATGTTGGCGAGCAATAAATAAAGGATATACAATTAAATATTGTTTTGAATCCGTGGTTTATCATGTAGGAGGTGCTACTTTACAGCAAGGAAATCCTCTAAAAACGTATTTGAACTTTAGAAATTCCTTGTTGATGCTAACCAAAAACTTACCTAAAAAACAACTCTTTGTTATTTTATTCCCCAGAATGATTTTAGATGGTGTTGCAGGAATACAATTTTTAATGCAAGGAAAATGGAAACATTTTTGGGCAATCCTTAGAGCGCATGGGACATTTTATAAGCTATTTAGGGAAAATTACGCTAAACGAGACAAAACACAAGCACCTAAATACTATAAGACCAAAAGTATCGTTTATAATTACTTCATTAAAGGACGCACTGTTTTTAACGATTTATTTAGAGTATAGTGTTCCAAAAAAACTAAATTTGTTTCAGTAACAAAAAAAATAATACCTATGAAAAAAATAGCATTAACCCTTACCGTTTTAGCCCTTATGACATCATGTGTTTCAAAAAAGAAATATACCGATTTAGAGGCGAAAAATAAAGAAACACAAGATTTATTAAATACTGCCACTGTAAAGCTTAATTCTTGCTTAGAGGAAAAAGCAGGACTTGCCGCAACTGCAGCAACTTTAAAAGAACAAAATCAAGGTTTGATTAGTGTTTCAAAAGATATGACTGTTTTATCTACAAAAGGTGCTGAAAATATTGAAAAAGCATTAGAATCAATCAAAGAGAAAGATTTAAAAATAAGCAGAATGCAGGATGCTTTGACCAAAAAAGATAGTGTGACACTAGCGCTTGTTACTAGCTTGAAAAGTTCTGTAGGAATATCTGATCCGGATATTGAAATAAATGTTGAAAAAGGGGTAGTATTTATTTCTATTGCAGATAAATTATTATTCAAAAGTGGAAGCTATGATGTAACAGATCAAGCTAAAAGTGTACTTGCAAAAGTTGCCAAGGTTGTAAATGACAAACCAGATTTTGAGTGTATGGTTGAAGGACATACGGATAATGTACCATACAACGGTACAGGAGTTTTACTTGACAACTGGGATTTGAGTGTTAAACGTTCCACTTCAATTATACGCGTACTTACGAATCAACTTGGTGTAAAACCAGAACAATTGATAGCTGCTGGTAGAAGTTCATACATACCACTTGTTGCTAATGATACACCTGAAAATAAATCAAGAAACCGTAGAACAAGAATTGTTGTTTTACCAAAAATTGATCAATTTTATGAAATGATCGAAAAAGAAATGAAAAAACAAAAACAATAGTTTTTTATTCAAATCATAAATCAAACGCCTCAATTAGAGGCGTTTTTTTTTGTTATAAAGATGATACCCTTATTTAGTTTAAAGTATTAAAATATATAATTAACAATCGAAATCATTTCCATTGTAATGAGATACTTATTACTGATTAAATTTGTAAGTTTGCGAGGTCAAAAAAATATGTTTTTTATGGATGTAATCGAAAAAAATTATAAAAAATTATCTATTCAAGTTTCCTTGACTGGACTTTCTTTTTGTTGTTTTGACACCTTAAATAATACGGTTTCTTCGTTTAATGAGGTATATTTTGATGCTTTTCCAAAGACAACAAAAATTGAAGATTTATTTGCAAATGCTTTTAAAAACCATTCGGAATTATCTCAAAAATATGACGAAATTCTTGTTATACACAATAATAATTTAGCAACATTTGTCCCTACTCTATTTTTTGATGAAGAAGCACTAGGTAGTTACTTGCAATACAATACTAAGGTTTTTGAAACTGATTTTTTTGCTTTTGACACATTAGAGAACCACCAAATGAATACAGTTTATATCCCTTATGTGAATATTAATAATTTTTTTATAGATCATTTTGGTTCCTTTACATATAAGCATGCACACAGTATTTTAGTTTCAAAATTATTAGAATTAACAAAAGACAAGCTCCGTAAAAAAATGTTTGTTCATCTTAATACGGGTCATTTTGAAATAGTAGTTATAGAAAATCAAAAACTTATATTTTTCAATTCTTTTGATTACAAAACTCCCGAGGATTTAATTTATTATATTCTTTTTACTGCAGAACAGTTAGGAATGAATCCTGAATATTTTGCATTAGAATTCATTGGAAAAATAGAGATTGAAAGTGATTTTTATAATATTGTTTACAAATACATTCGAAATGTATCTCTCATTGACGTGGAAGATTTACGTTGGAATAATTATTTTTCTGTTGCCGAAAACAGAGCCCATTACATACTTTTTAACTCATGAGAATCATATCCGGAAAATATAAAGGAAGAAGAATTTCACCTCCAAAAGGCTTACCTGTTCGACCTACAACAGACATGTCTAAAGAGGCGCTATTCAATGTTTTAAACAATCATTTCAGTTTTGAAGACCTCAAAATATTAGATTTATTCGCAGGGACAGGAAACATTAGCTATGAATTTGCTTCTCGCGGTAGCACGCCCATAACTTCTGTTGATGGTGACTTTGGTTGCGTAAAATTCATCAAACAAGTTGCCTCTGAATACGATTTTAATATTGCTGCTACAAAAAGTGATGTGTTTGCTTATTTAGAAAAATGCAAGACATCCTATGATATCATTTTTGCAGACCCTCCATATGGTTTAGACCAAAAAACGTTTGAAAGAATTGTAATGTTGGTTTTTGAAAAAGAGTTACTAAACCAAGATGGAATGATGGTCATTGAACACTCTAAATACACAAAACTCGATCATATGATACATTTTTCGTTTCAAAAAAGTTACGGAGGATCCATTTTCAGTTTTTTCGAAATTGAAAGCGAAGATGATGATGAAACTAAAGTAATTTCTTTGAATCAAGAAGAAGAGTAAATAGTAGTGTTTTAAGTTAATTTATTTAAAATTTGCTGATACTTAGGCGTAAGAACCCCGTATTTTAATCCTTCAGTAACAACATATTCTGTAAGTGATTTCACTTCTGTAGTATTTCCAGCTAAAACATCTCTGTGCATGGATGAAGTATTGTCTTGCGGCGATTTTTCTAGTTTGGTTATGGTTTGAGCAACAATATCCATGGGTAAGTTGATCCCTTTTGCCAAAGCAACAGCAGATACTTCCATTAATAATGCATTGTAAAGTTCTTTGTTGCTAGGATTATTTAAAATTCCACCAATATTTTGATTCAAATACGAAGTTGCAGAGGCTAAAGCCGAAATGAAAATAAACTTTTCCCAAACCGTTTCCTCGATATTTTCGACAAGATAGCTTTCGATTTTTGCATTTGTAAAAATAGATTGTAGTTCTTCTAATTTAGAAATTGGTACCGTTGTAGAACCAAAAAATAATTTTTCATAAGAACCAATTTTCTTAATATTTCCGGGAGTGGTAATCATGGAAACAATATAAACACAAGCCTGTAAAATTGTATTTTCAGGAAATAGTGTTTGAATCCGTTGTGTTGCATCAACGCCATTGTATAAAGGAAGAATTATAGTTTCAGGAGTTATACAGTCACTTACCGATGCTATACTGTTTTCAATATCATAGGTTTTTGTAGCGCAAATAAGCACATCTAGAGTTCCAATTTCTGCTGGATTATTAGAAACCAAATTAGGAAAAACTGTGCTTTCAGTGTTATCAGTACTTATTTTTAAGCCATTTTGCGCTATGGCATTTTGAGTTTTACCACGGGCTATAAATATAATTTCGATTGTATCTGAGTCTAAGTAAGCCTTTGCTAATAATCCACCAAAATATCCTCCTACTCCACCAATTCCTAAAATTCCAATTCTTTGTTTCATAAGTTGTTTGTTATTAAGATGAATGCTTTAAAGTAGATTCGAAATTACAATAATCTTTATAATTAAGTATTGCATTAAAAGTATAAATCCCATTGACAAAATTAGTTTTTTTACCAAAAAAGTAATACATTTCACTATTCTTTTAACAAATACTAATTCATTACTTTTTCTATTCTATGTCAATAAAAGCAATCATCGTTGATGATCACCAAAAATCGAGAGAACTCATTCAAAGTTTTTGTGAATCGTATAGTAATGGAGTTATTCAAATTGCAGCCCTTTGTCCTTCCGTTGATTCCGCATTGGTGGCCATCAAAAACCACAAGCCAGATTTAGTATTTTTAGATATCGATATGCCAGAAAAAAATGGGTTTGAATTGATTAACAATTTTGATGTACTGCCTTTTGAAGTCGTATTTGTTACTGGACATGCCAACGAATATACAAAAGCTATTGAGATAAGTGCCATGAATTATTTAATGAAGCCTATAAATCCATTAAACATCAAAGCCATTATTGAACGATTCGAGACTAAAACCGCTTTGGCAAACTCTATCAATAGGAACGAGATATTAAAGAATAATTTGAATGGTGAAAATAGTACCATTTTATTCCCTTCCAATGACGGTTTTATAGTAGTGGATACAACTGAAATTATAAGTTTTCAATCACAAAATGGAACTGGTAAATGTACAATTGTAACAACTAATGATACTATCGTAATTCATAAATACTTGAAGGATGTGATGTTATTACTACAAGAAAGTAGATTTATTAAAGTAAGTAGTAGCGCCATTATAAATAAGAAAAAGATAGCCTCTTTTAACAGTAAAACGTATACTTTAAAAATGTCAAATGGTTCAAACATTAAAGTTTCAGATGCTTATTATAACAAAACTAAACTTATAGATGCACTTGCCAACTAGAGTTTTACTTTTTCTTGTGTGTTTTTATGGTGTGTATTGTTCAGCTCAATACAAGCCTTCCATCAATTACACTACTTCAAATGGATTACCTAATAATGCAGTACGGGCATTGTTTTTAGATAAAAATGAAGACCTATGGATCGGTACCGAGAATGGAATTTCAAAGTTGGAAAATGGTTCCTTTTCAAATCTAATTTTACCAAAAATAATACCTAATAACAGTTGCTGGGATATCACACAAGATAGCCAGGGTGCACTCTGGTTTGCTAGTTATGGGGGTGGTGTTTACAAATATGACGGTTTACAATTTATTGTTTTTGATAAACTAAAGGGCTTACCGTCGTTACGAAGTCGAAAAGTATTGGCTTACAACGACAAAATTTATGTAGGTACAGAACTAGGAGTTGCCATTATTGATCCTAAGACCAACGCAGTAGCAGTTCCAAAAGGAATTGTACCGCATTTTGGAGTGTTTATTGTTACGGATTTTGTAGTTTATAAAAATAAAGTGTTTTTTTCAACGGCTAACGAAGGTCTTTTTAAAATTGTAACCAATAAAAACAAACCAGAAATTGTACCAATAAATCAATTTAAATATACCTACAGTATGGGTTTATTTGAGGGAACTTTACTCAGCGCCAACAAAGGATTCCTGCAATCCTTTCAGATGGAAAAGTTAATACAACATCAGCCAACTTCAAAATCTTTTGGTCAATCTACTTTTTGGGACTTCACTGCAGATAGTGATCGTAATCTGTACGCGGCTGCTTGGGGTGTGTTTGACAACAGCGGTGGTTTGTATGCAATTGCAAATAACCAGATGAAAAACATTTCGGAATTGTACGGAATTGATTCTAAAAATTTATTGAATGTGGTGCACGCTCGTAAAAGAAACATTCTTTACGTAGGTTCAAAGGACAAAGGAATATTCGAAATTCAGCTCGATAAAACCATTAACTACAACCCATTTGAAAATAAAACGATAGTGGATTTCACCACCATTGGAGCAAAAAAAGTAATACTGCATCAGGATGGAGTCTCCTTTTTAGAAAAAGACAATACCATTACCACATCAGTTTCATTAATTGATTTTAAAAATACCGAACTAGCCTATATCCAAAATTCAAAACAAAAACTGCCTTCACATGCTGACGGTTATTATGAATTAAATTATAAAATACCCGCAAACCAAATCGAATTTTACGAAATTATAAAACATCAAAAATCGTTTTGTATCAGCAGCAACATTGGCCTATTTGAGATGAGCTTTAATGGTGAATTAATCAATTACGTACCCATTCACAGTTATAAAATTGGGTTTACCTATGATCTCCAATTTATAGAAACGATTCCCTACGCGGGCGTTCGGGTATATGATGATCTTACTAATTTAAAAGCCAAACACTTCTCGGAATTTAAGACGAATACCCCTTTGGACGTAGTTGGAATTTTAAATGCAACAGGTAAAACCTACCTCATTTCAGTGTTCCAAGGATTGTTTATTTACGAAAATAAAGCTTTTAAATCGCTGCTAAAAGAAGGAATTTGGAAGGAAAGCAAACTAAAATTTATTACCCAAAACAAGCAAGGTGACTTAATTATTGCATCTGAATTTGGTGATATTTATGTAATTGATGACTCTCAATCTTTCAAAATAATAAAAACTATTCCACGAGATCAGCTCATTGGGACTACAATTACTTTTTTAGAAAGTTACGAAGATTATATTTTTATAGGTACCGAGAAAGGAATAAACTGCTACCATAATGGAGTGATGCAGTTATTCGATAAAGAACAAGGGCTGAAAGATACCGCCATAACTAGTTCCCAAATTTTTGAAAATCAATTATGGCTTGGCACTAAGAACGGGTTTTACTCTATTGATTTAAAAAAACTTACCAGTATTAAGAACACCGTAACTAATATCAAAATAAGTTCAATTGCCGTTAATTCTATTCTCATTAATCCAAGAAATTACCGTTGGTTTTCATACCAATCCAATCAATTAATAACAGATTATGAACACAATACAATCGCTTTAGATTTTATTCCAAAAGGACATTCGTTTCCAAACAAATTAAAGTTTAGATACCGCTTGAAAAAGTCAAATCAATGGAGTCCTTATACAGAAAAGCCATTCGTTTATTTGTCTTATTTACCAAATGACACCTACAATCTAGAAATTGAAGTTTTAGATTTACATGCCGGAAAAACAATGCGTTTTAGTGTTTTAAAAATTATCATTGAACCTCCATTTTGGAAAACAGGACTGTTTTATTGTGTAATCGGAATTCTTATCATTCTAGGAGCAGCGCTATTAATTTTCAGAATAAAAAAACGAGCCCAACAAAAAGCCGCAACCGAAAATCAACTTGCTAAGGCTAAGCTAGAATCCTTATTAAGTCAGATGAATCCACATTTTACATTCAATGCTCTACAAACTATTCAAGGTTTTGTTTTTAATAATGATAAACTAAATTCTACAATTTATATCAGCGAAGTTGCTAGTTTAATGCGTCAAACCTTAGATAATTCTACCTTCCAAACCATAACAATTGCTGATGAAATTAAATATTTAGAGACCTACATTGCTATTGAAAATAAACGATTTGACAACCGTATTCAATTTACAATTGAAGTGGATGAAAGTATAGACAGGGACCAAATAGAAATACCTACAATGTTATTACAGCCCTTTGTAGAAAATATTTTCAAACATGCTTTTGATGAAGAATCTCTTCAGCCTTCTTTCACAATTGATTTTACAATTACGGTTGATCAGCTGCTTCAAATCCAAATTTCAGATAACGGGAAAGGCAATACCAAAAATATAAATACGCACAGTTCAAAAGGCATTGAAATTGCCAAAAAACGGCTTCAAATTATGCAGCCTAGCAATGTCAATCCTATTGAAATTACTTTTTCTACCATAGGAACTACAGTAATTATCCGATTAATTATTTAGCTGAAAAAAAAAATATAAAACAGATTACCCATTTTATAGCCCAGAAACCCCGATTTATAATTTCGGTTTTTTTTGTTGTTTTAAGTTTTTTAGTTTTGAGTTCAAATAAAAAAAACTGAAATGAATTTAGAAGAAAACCAAATCGCTCAAGAAACAAGATTAGCAAGGGAAGAAGCAAAAAGAGACATGAAAATGTATCTAGCAAATGACTGGCAATTAAAAGAAGAAACACCTGAATATTTTTTATTAAAAAGAAATGAAGGTTCTACAACGGGACATATTTTAATATTCCTCTTTTTTGGCTGGTGGTCATTTGGCATTGCAAACTTCCTTTACTATTTGGCAAAAAGAAAAACGAAGAAAATTGTTAAGTAAAAATGTTTAAAATGGCTTTAAAAAAATATTTTCCTTTAATTTTTTGTATATTTCTTTTAGTTTCATGTCAAGAAACTAAAGATGAACTAACTTTAGAATTCAATGAAGAAATAACTATAAATGATTTGCTAAATAAAGAAGAATTTAAATCTTTAAATATTGATGAAGAATATAAAAATTATATAAATGATTATTGGGACAATAATATTGAACTACACAAAACTGGTTACAAAATCAGTGAATTTTTAGCAGAATCTAAGTTCATTGAAAAAAAGAATAATTTAGAAACAGTTGATGAAGCTCAATCTGCTGCTAGTTATGCTTTAAGTGGAATAAAAACTGTAGGTGCAATGACAATTGATGGTTTACAGCTAATGGCACTTGAAAACGATAAGAAAAAAATATATGCTTCTTTTTCTATCACTAAAAAAGAAAAAGCTGACCAATTTCAAAAAAAAATATTTGATGTTTTAAATAAAAGTTCAATCAAATATCCCGCAAATAAAAACGTAAAAGAAGTAGACTCACTGCAAAACTATAAATCTTTCACCAATGTAATTAAAAACGATAGTGATTTATATGACACTCTTGATGAACTTACAAATGATGTAGATGATTTATTTATATTAGGTTTAGAGATTAGAATAAAACAAAACCTTAATCTAGAATTAGGCTCTAAGGAGAATTATAAAGCTTTAACTGATTATGGAAACAAAATAATAAACTCTAATGGTAATTATGATGTATCAACTCAATCCGAATTGCTTGATAATTATTTTAATTTATTGTGTACTGTTTTAAAAGATATTGAACGTATAAAACAAAAAAAATATGCCGTTCCATTTGAGGATTGGAGTGAAAGCAAAAAAACCAACTTCAAATTTATTTTAAATGATATTGAAGTAAAATTAAAAAATGATGTTTTCAATTTCACTTTATAATAGTAAATCATGGTATTTCGACCCAACAAAATCAGTACATTATCAAAGTAAACCGATCTCTTTAAATTATCGTTAAATAAAGTAAATAATCTATGAAAAAAACATTACTCCTCTTAATCTTTTGCTTAAGTTTAAATACTTACTCTCAAGACATTGAAAAAATGGATAAAAAAGAATTGAGGATAGCTTTAAAAAATAGCACTACGAGTAAGGATTCTGTGATTTCAATTAACAGCATTAAAGACAAAGAAATAGCTATGCTAAATCAAAATCTAATTGCTACTAAAGATTCAATAAAAGCTCATAAAGTAAAAATCACTTCGCTTCAATCGTTGAAAAAACAAAGTGAAGACAATTCTAAAATGTTGAGTAAAACAGTGGCTGCTTTGAAAGATTCAATAGTTTTTTTGAATTCATCATTTCCTTTTATCAATACAACAATTGATTATGAACAAGGAACATCTGTTGAAGCGGGATGTTCGTGTTCTTTTGCAGAATCTAAGCAAAAATACGATAAAGATGAAATATTATATATCTCAGATTTAGGCGATAATTGTACTATTTCAATAAATAACAAAAACATACATTTAAAAAATAGTACTCCAAATATAATTGAAGAAGCTAAATTTTCAAATAATGAATATATTGTTTACATTTACAAAAAGAAAATTGTCAAATCAAATGATGAGTATGAAACTACTTGGTTTACCGCAGAAATGATTATTGAAAATAAAAAAAATGGAAAAAAAATAATTAAAAACGTTTATGGTAGCTGTGGATGTTAATTTAATCATAGTCGTTGAAACCAAAAAACGCTAACTCCAATTAGCGTTTTTTTTATGTCCCATTTTAACACAAACTTCTAAACTGTTGCATCAAAAGAACGATTCAAAATGGTAACTTTGCTTTTTTGCCAAAAATTATGCTAGACAAAGACAATACCATTGAAGTTCAAGGCGCTCGCGTGCACAACTTAAAAAATATAGATGTTTCCATTCCAAGGGAAAAACTGGTTGTCATTACCGGTCTTTCGGGATCTGGAAAATCCTCCTTAGCTTTTGATACCATTTATGCCGAAGGGCAACGCCGTTATGTAGAAACGTTTTCTGCTTATGCGCGTCAGTTTTTAGGTGGTTTAGAACGTCCTGATGTTGATAAAATTGACGGGCTTTCTCCTGTGATTGCTATTGAACAAAAAACGACCAGTAAAAGTCCGCGTTCCACCGTAGGAACTATAACTGAAATTTATGATTTCTTACGTTTGCTCTATGCTCGTGGTGCCGATGCCTACAGTTACAACAGCGGCGAAAAAATGGTTTCTTACTCTGACGAGCAAATTAAGGATTTGATTATTCAGGATTTTTCAGGAAAACGAATCAATATTCTTGCTCCTGTAATTAGAGCTCGAAAAGGACATTACGCAGAGCTTTTTCAACAAATTGCCAAACAAGGTTTCTTGAAAGTTCGTGTTAATGGCGACGTACTTGATATTACTCTAGGGATGAAACTTGACCGATATAAAACGCACGACATTGAAATTGTTGTGGACCGAATGGTAATTGAAGACACGCCAGATAACGCTAAACGTTTGATGGAAAGCATCAATACCGCAATGAATCAAGGTGAAAATGTATTGATGGTTTTAGACCAAGATTCGAATGAGGTGCGCTATTTTAGTCGGAACTTGATGTGTCCTAGCACCGGAATATCCTATCAAAATCCAGAACCCAATTTATTTTCTTTCAATTCTCCAAAAGGAGCTTGTGATCATTGCAACGGACTCGGTACTGTGAATGAAGTCAACAGTAAAAAAATTGTTCCAAACCCAAAATTATCTATTAAAGCGGGCGGTTTTGCCCCTTTAGGTGAATACAAAAGCTCTTGGATTTTTAAGCAATTGGAAACCATTGGTGAAAAATTCGGTTTTAAATTGACTGATGCAATTGAAACTATTCCTACAGAGGCGATGGAAATGATTTTGAATGGCGGAAAAGAAAAATTTAGTATCGAATCGAAAACAGCTGGAGTTACTAAAGAATATAAAATTGATTTTGAAGGAATCTCGCATTTTATAAAAAACCAACATGATGAAAGTGGATCGGCGACAATCAAGCGCTGGGCAAAAGAATTCATGGACGAGATAAAATGTCCTGTTTGTGAAGGTTCCCGATTAAAAAAAGAAGCCCAATTCTTTAAAATTAACACAAAAAATATAACCGAACTGTGCGACATGGACATTTCAGATTTGACTGCTTGGTTTAAAGATTTAGACAACCATTTATCTGATAAACAAAAGCGTATCGCTACTGAAGTAATCAAAGAGATTAAGGACCGTTTACATTTCTTGATGAATGTAGGTTTGGATTATTTGGCTTTAAGCCGAAGTTCAAAATCGCTTTCTGGTGGTGAAGCACAGCGTATTCGTTTGGCCACACAAATTGGTTCACAATTGGTTGGTGTGTTGTATATTTTGGATGAACCGAGTATTGGTTTACACCAGCGTGACAATGAAAAACTGATTCAATCGTTAGAGCAATTGCGAGACATCGGGAATTCGGTAGTGGTAGTGGAACATGACAAAGACATGATAGAACGCGCTGATTATGTGATTGACATTGGACCCAAAGCCGGAAAATACGGTGGTGAAATCATTAGTAAAGGAACGCCTGCCGAAATCTTGAAACACCATACTATTACAGCGATGTACATGAATGGCGAAATGAAAATTGAAGTTCCTAAAAAACGAAGAGAAGGCAACGGAAAATTCTTAAAACTAACCGGAGCAACGGGGAATAACTTGAAAAACGTTTCAATTGAGTTACCATTGGGTAAAATGATCTGCGTGACGGGAGTTTCGGGAAGTGGAAAATCGACTTTGATTAACGAGACGCTCTACCCTATTTTGAATGCCTATTATTTTAATGGTGTCAAGAAACCACAACCGTACAAAAAAATTGAAGGTTTAGAACATATCGATAAAGTGATTGATATTGACCAAAGCCCGATTGGTAGAACACCTCGAAGTAACCCAGCAACCTATACCGAAGTTTTTACAGAAATCAGAAATTTGTTTACGATGACTTCTGAAAGTATGATTCGGGGATACAAAGCAGGTCGTTTTAGTTTTAATGTAAAAGGCGGACGTTGTGAAACCTGTGAAGGATCAGGTGTTCGAACAATAGAAATGAACTTTTTGCCTGATGTGTATGTGGAATGTGAGACTTGTCAAGGAAAACGTTTTAATAGAGAAACACTAGAAATTAGATACAAAGGAAAATCAATTTCGGATGTGTTGAATATGACTATTGACGAGGCTGTTCCTTTCTTTGAAATGATCCCGAAGATATATAGAAAAGTTAAAACCTTACAAGATGTAGGTTTGGGCTATATTACACTTGGCCAACAAAGTACCACACTTTCTGGTGGCGAAGCACAACGTATCAAGTTAGCGGGAGAATTGTCTAAAAAAGATACTGGAAATACCTTTTACATTCTAGACGAACCTACAACAGGACTTCACTTTGAGGATATTAGAGTGCTGATGGAAGTGATTAACAAACTGGTTGATAAAGGAAATACGATCCTAATTATTGAGCATAATATGGATGTAATTAAATTAGCTGATTACATTATTGATATTGGTCCTGAAGGCGGAAAAGGTGGCGGCCAGTTGATTGCCAAGGGAACGCCTGAAGAAGTAGCGAAAAGTAAAAAAAGCTATACCGCACAGTTTTTAAAGAAAGAGTTGGTTTAATTTACCTCCAAAATAGGAATTACATACTGGAAATTTATATCGAAAGTAAATTCATATGAAATGACAAAAACTGGAAGAGCAGTATGTTGCAGTTTTAAAAAAAGAATTACTTTAGCAGGCTCGATTTTTAGCCCTGATGGAAGTGGCATCCTTTTTATTTTTTTCTTTAAAAAATAAAAAGATAGAACGGACAGCAGGATAAAGCTCCTGAAAAAAATAAAAAAGAAAATTAAAATACAAAATATGAGATTAGAAGATTTTGATAATGACGAGGATAAAGTAATCCAAGACCGATTGAAGCAGAAAGATTGGAATGAAATACGTACTAACGACAGCTGGGCGATTTTTAAAATCATGTCAGAGTTTGTAAATGGGTACGAAAGCATGGGGCGAATAGGTCCTTGTGTGTCTATTTTTGGATCGGCGAGAACCAAGCCGGAGGATCCGAATTACTTATTGGCAGAAAAAATTGCTTACAAGATTAGTAAAGCGGGTTACGGGGTAATTACTGGCGGTGGTCCTGGAATTATGGAAGCTGGAAATAAAGGAGCGCATTTAGGCGGTGGAACCTCTGTAGGATTGAATATTGAGTTGCCTTTTGAGCAGCATTTTAACCCGTATATTGACACGGATAAAAACTTAAACTTTGATTATTTCTTTGTACGCAAGGTAATGTTTGTGAAATATTCGCAAGGATTTGTGGTTATGCCAGGAGGTTTTGGTACACTAGACGAACTTTTTGAAGCGATTACGCTTATTCAAACTAAGAAAATTGGAAAGTTCCCTATTATTTTGGTAGGAAGCAGTTTTTGGTCTGGGTTGTTAGACTGGGTTAAAACGGTACTCGTAGAAAAAGAAAAAACAGTGAGTCCGCAAGACTTAAACTTAATTAAGATTGTAGATACCGAAGATGAAGTTGTGGCAGTAATTGATGCCTTTTATAAGAAATACGATTTATCTCCAAATTTTTAAATTGAAAAGAAGCTGCTCACAACAGCTTCTTTTTTTTTGTCAAAATTTAAAAAAAATAAGAATTTCGTGTTGAATAATACTTATATTTAGCCCTTTGAGTGCAGCTGGTTTATTTTCAAAAGAAATGATTTTGATACAGAATCTTAAATATTTAAACCCTTTTTTACAATAGGCACTTGATTTTTTATTGGCATTAATCTTAAACAAAGGAGTACAAATTTGAAAACCTATATAAGAGTTACGTTAACATTTTTTTTGTTAATTGGAATACAAAAAAATTACAGTCAGCATTTTACTAAAATGCAAGCGGTTGTCAATCCTGAAAGTAAAACTATAACCGTGGAACAGGAATTTGTGTATCAAAATGAGTCGAATGATACGCTTACATCTTTAGTTTTTAACGATTGGAACAATGCATATGCTACTAAATTTACACCACTAGCCAAACGGTTTTCGGACGAATTTTACAGAGGTTTTCACCTAGCCAAAGAGGATGTTCGTGGAAGTACTCAAAATTTAAAAATACTAGATACAACCACCGAATTACAATGGAACCGGCCTGAAAAAAACCCGGATTGTGTTGTTGTGACATTAACCAATGCCATTTTGCCTTTTCAAAAAATAAAACTCACACTTACTTACACGCTAAAAATTCCGAATGCGAAATTTACAAATTATGGCATTGATAATGAAGGGAATTTTAGTTTAAAAAACTGTTTTTTAGTCCCAGCACGATATGAAAACAACAACTTTTTACAATATAGCAACAACAATCTTGATGATAGTGCAAATGGCATTACCTCATTTGAAGTTTTAATAACACTACCTTCCAAAAAAAAACTATCTACAGACTTAAATATACTGCAATTTGAAGAAAAAGGTGAGGAAACCACACATCTTTTAAAAGGAGATAATCGTACAAACATTAATTTGATAATTACCTCAAAACCAGAATTTACAAGTTTTAAAAATAATATCGTTGATGTTGTCACCGATTTAAAAAACACTAAGTTAAACGATGTTCAAAAAGCGTTAGTAATTGATAAAGTAGTCACCTTTACCAATGCATTTATTGGAAAATATCCACATGAAAAAATCATTATCACTCAAAATGATTATGATAAAAATCCGTTTTATGGCTTGAACCAACTACCCTCTTTTTTGAGTCCCTTCCCAGAAGAATTTTTGTATGAAATTAAGTTTTTAAAAACATATTTAAATTCATTTCTCAAAACAAGTTTACACCTTGACCCTAGAAAAGAAAATTGGATTTATGACGGCATTCAAGTCTATGCTATGATGAAATATATTGACGAGAATTATCCAAATACAAAAATGATTGGCAATCTTTCCCGATTTAAACTATTGCGAAATTTTAATATTGCAAATATTGGTTTTAATGACCAGTACAGCTATTTTTATATGTTAATGGCTCGTAAAAATCTGGATCAACCTCTAGCTGAATCAAAAAATAATTTAATTAAATTTAATGAACAAATTGCTAATAAATACAAAGCTGGATTAAGTATTAGGTTTCTTGATGATTATCTTAAACAAGATATTATGACCCAAAGTATTCAAGATTTGTATGCAAAAAAACAAAATGCACTGGCAACTAGAACTGATTTTGAAACGCTTTTAAAATCTAAAACTAAGAAAGATATAGGTTGGTTTTTTACCACCATGATCAACTCTAGAGATCTTATTGATTATAAATTTACAACTCTGAGTAAGACAAAGGATAGTATTACTTTTTCTGTAAAGAATAAAACAGGAACGGCAATTCCTATACCTGTTTACGGAACTAAGAAAGGTGCTACTGTTTTTAAACAATGGTTTGATATTGAAGCTTGTGACAGCACTATAACCATTCCTAGAAAAAACATTGATCGCTTGATTTTAAACTTAAAAAACGAAGTACCAGAATTTAATTTGCGCAATAACTGGAAAAAGTTAAATGGTTTTTTGCCTAATAACAGACCAATAAAATTTGTTTTTATGAAAGATCTTGAATATCCTTATTACAATCAAATATTATATGTACCTTCTATTTACTATAATTTATATGATGGCCTTACCCCGGGCATTCGATTACATAATAAAACCATACTTGACAAACCTATTATTTTTGATGTCAATCCGTCTTACTCTACTAGATCACAAAATATATCTGGATCAGCAGCATTTGTGGTGAACCAAAATATTAGGACAAGTACTCTATACAACATTCGCTATGGGATAAGTGCCAATTATTTTAATTACGCACAAGACGCAGCGTATTTTAGATTAAATCCATCAATTCAATTGCGCATTCGTGAGCCAAACTTTAGAGATAATAGAAAACAATTAATTCTATTTCGACAAGTCATTGTTAATAAAGATGAAAGTGCAATTCTTACTGAGAATACTGCAACTAATTATTCTGTTTTTAATACTCGTTATATAAATACAAAAACTGAAGTTACCAATCATGTAAACTTTACCATTGATTTACAGGCTTCAGGAAAATTTAGTAAACTTACAGCAGAAATTGAATATCGAAAACTTTTTGAAAATAACCGTCAACTCAATTTACGATTTTATGCCGGAAGTTTTTTGCATAATAAAACACAATCTAACTTTTTTAGTTTTGCGCTAGATCGTCCTACCGATTATTTATTTGACTATAATTACATAGGAAGATCAGAGAATAGTGGACTTTTTAGTCAGCAATACATTATTGCTGAGGGTGGTTTTAAATCAAAAATAGACACTCCATTTGCAAACAGATGGCTTACAAGTTTGAACGCTAGTTACAGCATTTGGAATTGGATAGAGCTATATGGAGATGTAGGATTAATGAAAAATAGCACTTCAAAAGAACGTTTTGTCTATGACAGTGGCATACGCCTGAACCTGGTTACCGACTACTTTGAGCTTTACTTTCCAGTCTACTCTAACAATGGTTTGGAAATTTCTCAGAACAAATACAACGAAAAAATACGTTTTATTGTTACTTTTTCACCTAAAACATTACTCAATCTTTTTAATCGAAAGTGGTTCTAAACGAAAGTGATCTTGTCAAATTGTTGAATTATTATCAAATATTTGCTAATAAAATTACATATAATAAAAAAATAAACTTCATTTACTTAGAATAAATTGCGAAAATTAAATTCTATTTTTTTCAAAGCGCTATGATAATAGGTTGTTTTTAAGTAAATTTGCAGCATAAAGTTATACTTTTCTATTATGATAAAAGAAAAAACCAATTCTGCATTGACATTTGAAGATTTCAAAATCGAAGTTTTGAAAGACTATACCACCGCAATTATAAGCCGTGAGTGCAGTTTATTAGGACGAAAAGAAGTATTAACAGGAAAGGCCAAGTTTGGAATTTTTGGTGATGGTAAAGAAGTTCCTCAATTGGCTATGGCCAAAGCTTTCAAAAATGGCGATTTTAGATCCGGGTACTACCGTGATCAAACTTTCATGATGGCTATTGGCGAACTTACAATTCAACAATTTTTTGCAGGATTGTACGGTCATACCGATATCAAACACGATCCGATGTCGGCTGGAAGACAAATGGGTGGACATTTTGCAACACACAGTCTCAACGAAGATGGATCTTGGAAAGACTTAACAAAACAAAAAAATTCAAGTTCAGATATATCTCCTACTGCGGGCCAAATGCCACGTTTGTTAGGACTTGCTCAAGCCTCTAAGATTTACAGACAAGTATCAGGTATTCCAAATGCGGCAAATTTTTCTAACGAAGGAAATGAAATTGCTTGGGGAACCATCGGAAATGCAAGTACATCTGAAGGATTATTTTTTGAAACTATCAACGCGGCAGGTGTTTTACAAGTGCCAATGGTGATGAGTGTTTGGGATGATGAGTACGGAATTTCGGTTCATGCAAGACATCAAACTACAAAAGAGAATATTTCTGAAATCTTAAAAGGTTATCAAAAAGAAGCAGATACTAATGGGTATGAAATCTTTAGAGTAAAAGGTTGGGATTACGCTGATTTGATTACTACTTATGAAAAAGCAGCCACAGTTGCTCGTGAAAATCATGTACCCGTCTTAATTCATGTAAATGAGTTAACTCAACCTCAAGGACACTCGAGTTCTGGATCACATGAGCGTTATAAAAATGCAGATCGATTAGCTTGGGAAAGAGAATTTGACTGTATTAGACAAATGAAGTTATGGATGATAGCCATAAACATTGCCTCACCAGAAGAGATTGAAGCAATTGACGCTCAAGTAAAAAAAGAGGTTTTAGAGGGTAAAAAAGCAGCTTGGACAGCTTTTCTTGAGCCTATAATTGAAGATCAAAAAGACTTAATAGTACTATTGCAAAAAATCGCAACTACTAGCGCACACCAAGAGTCTATTTTAAAGTATGTAGCTGAACTAAGTGGTATTAAGACACCATTGAAAAAAGAAATTTTAGTTGCAGCTAGAAAAGTATTGCGATTGATTTTGAACGAATCTGGAAAAAATGAGCTTTCACAGTGGATCACAAACTATACTAAGAAAGAACAAATAAACTTCAGCAGCAATTTATTTTCAGAAACAAAGGAAAATATATTTTCATCAAAAATGGCATTACCTACTTATGCAGATGATGCAAAAGAAGATACTGATGGAAGAATGATTTTGCGTGATAACTTTGATGCTATTTTTACTAAATATCCTGAAACATTGATTTTTGGTGAAGATGCTGGAGCAATTGGCGATGTAAATCAAGGTCTTGAAGGCATGCAAGAGAAATATGGAGAACTAAGAGTAGCGGATGTTGGTATTAGAGAAGCTACTATTTTAGGACAAGGAATAGGACTTGCATTGAGAGGATTACGACCAATAGCCGAAATTCAATACCTAGATTATTTATTGTATGCAATTCAAATCATGAGTGATGATTTAGCTACTTTACGATATAGAACTGTAGGAAAACAAAAAGCACCGCTAATAATCCGTACTAGAGGACACCGTTTAGAAGGAATTTGGCATTCTGGATCACCAATGGGAATGATTATTAATGCAGTGCGTGGAATTCATGTTTTGGTACCTAGAAATATGACACAAGCCGCTGGATTTTATAACAGCTTGTTAGAGTGTGACGAACCAGCTCTAGTAATTGAATGCCTGAATGGATACCGATTGAAAGAAAAAATGCCACTTAATTATGGTGAATTTAAAACTCCAATAGGTGTAATTGAAACTTTAAAACATGGAAACGACATTACACTTGTTTCTTATGGATCAACATTGAGGCTCGTACAACAAGCCGCAATAGAGTTACTTGAAGTTGGTATCGACTGTGAAATTATTGATTTACAATCATTGTTACCATTTGATATAAACAAAGACATTATAAAAAGTATTGCTAAAACAAATCGTTTGCTAGTGATTGATGAAGATGTACCAGGAGGTGCTTCGGCTTACATAATGCAACAAATTCTTGAAGAACAAAATGCTTATGAACACCTTGACAGTAAACCGCAAACTTTAACTGCAAAAGCCCACAGACCCGCTTATGGTACTGATGGAGATTATTTCTCTAAACCATCGGCTGAGGATATTTATGAAAAAGTTTATGATATGATGAACGAAGTAAATCCTTTAAAATTTCCTTCATTGTATTAATTTTTAAAATAATTTAAAAACCAATCTTAATCAGATTGGTTTTTTTTATTACCTAATTTTCTAAAAAACAATCCTCAACAAAAGTTAAACTCTACCGCACAACTTCCCATTTAATTATCTTTACTAAAACTAAAATAATTATGGAAAAATATGCATTGTTAGCTCGATTAGAAGCCAAAGAAGGAAAAGAAGCTGAAGTTGCAGCTTTTTTAAAAAGTGCCCTACCATTAGTATTGGATGAACCCGAAACGGTGAATTGGTACGGATGGCAAATAGGAACATCAACATTTGGAATTTTTGACACCTTTGAAACTGAAGAAGGTCGAAAAGCACATTTGGCAGGTAAAATAGCCGAAGCTTTAATGGCAAATGCAGGAACGCTTTTATCAAAAGATCCTGTAATAGAATTTGTAGACTTACTTGCAGTAAAATAAGTATGTAAAAAAAATATTTGATTTAAGAAAACGTCTTAATTAATTGTTATAATGCCAATATAGCCTCTCTATATTGGCATTTTTTTATATTTTTAATGAAAAAAAAAACATGCAACCGTTAGAAAACATACTAAAAGACATTCATGATTGTAAAGTAATTGATAACACAATTTCATATAGTGATTATATTCCACTGGATTTATCAGTACACAATACTCATTTTCAAAACCTACAATTGAAAAATGCTCCCGAATTTGAGCGTTACATAGACAACTATTTATTAGAAAAAAATGCTAAAGTAGCTTATGGCGGTTACAATGAAACCAGGGATTTGTACAAGCGTAGTGGTATTTTTAATGATCTTAATACCGAAGAACGAAACATTCATTTAGGTCTAGACTTGTGGATAAAAGCAGGCACATCAGTATTAGCAGCTCTTGACGGCACGATTCATAGTTTTAATTACAATACTGGTTTAGGAGATTATGGACCCACAATAATTCTAGAACATGCTATAGACGAACATTTATTCTATACTCTTTATGGACATTTAAGTCTAGATAGTTTAAAAAATATTGCAGTTGGTGATTTCTTTGCAAAAGGTCAGTTGCTAGCTACACTTGGTGAAGCCGCTGTAAACGGAGATTATGCTCCTCACCTACACTTTCAAATTATAAAAAACATACAAGAAATGCATGGAGATTATCCAGGTGTTTGTAGTAAAAAAGATTTAGATTTTTATCTCGAAAATTGTCCCGATCCTAACCTATTACTTAAAATATAAAAATATGAAAAAATTAATTTTTCTTACAGCTATTCTATTGGTTGTTATTGGATGTAAAACCAATAAAAGCATTACTACGGATCCTACAACCGCATCAACTATAATAAAAATAGCTGTAGGTGATATTAATGATACTCAAAAGAACAAGGCCTATGAACTGGGTAAACGTGTTTTAATGACGTGTAACACCTCTAAATTTAAACCTTTTACGCCTGATGAAGCAACACCATCAGTGATTCAAAATACCACACAAGAAAGACTTACTAAAACGTGTCAACGATTTAGACAATATTACGGCACATTTGAGGATTTAAAACTTATCGAAGCCTATACAATTAAAAGCGATAATTCCATTATTTTTAGATACAAAGCACTTTATTCTAAAAATGTTGCCAACAAAGAATTAAGGGTCACAATGACATCTACTAATAAGGTTTCCTCCATAAAATCATTGGACTGGAATGATACTATTAATATAAATTAATAATTCATTTAATTTCGAAGTATCCTCTTTTGATATATTTTATTTTGTAACCAATTCGAAATCAAGAGATATAGTCTATTTTTCTGAAATAATTAACCTAAATTATTTCACAAATTTTCACTTTAATTATATAACAAATAAAATGTTGACGTTGTATAATTTTAAATTATCGAAATAACGAACTAAATATTTGATTGAATTATTTCGATAATTGTTTTGTACTATTTTTTTATACGGCTCTAAAATTAATTTTCTGAATAATTAGTATTTGTGAAAATTAAATTTATTTGATAGCTGTATAAAATTAATTAACGTAACTTACATAAATTAAACACGTTACTAACACAACATTAAATAAATATATTTGAAACTATACATTAAATACATGGTGAGCAATCGTTGTAAAATTGCTGTCAAAGAAGAGTTAAAAAAGCTGAAACTCAATTTTGTGGTTGTTGATTAAGGAGAAGTCGAAATCATGGAAAACATATCTATGGAGCAAAGAA
>NZ_QKNZ01000036.1:0-20529 GCF_014156605.1 Flavobacterium sp. SOK18b | reverse complement strand
TAACCAGTTTGAATCTCAAAAATGGTAAAAATACTTTACTAAATAACATAAATATAAATCTTACTAGTAACCCAAATCTAAACTGTATTGTGGTAGACGATATTGCCTACGCCAACACCAATTGGGCGAGTAAAAAAGATACTTTTGCTTTTTTCTCACCTTATGATTGTAGCTTAACAACACAAATACCTGATGCTAAATTTGAAGACAAACTCATTGCTTTAGGCATTGACACTGATGGTAAAAATGGTGTAGTCTTAAGTTCAAGTATTGCAACTATAACTACATTAGACGTTACTAATAGTGGTATTTTAGATTTAAAAGGCATCGAAGGGTTTAAATCTTTGACTACTTTAAATTGTTCTGGAAATCAATTGAAAAAATTAGATCTATCTAAAAACACTACAATAACTACTTTAAATTGCTCAAATAATTCTAATTTAACTTGTATTCAAGTAGCTGATATTGCTGCTGCTGAAAAATGGAACACAACCAAAGATGCTACAGCAAGTTTTAGTTTAGATTGTACTATTTACACGTTAATTCCAGATGCTAAATTTGAAGATAAACTGATCGCACTAGGGATTGATAAAGACGGTAAAAATGGCAAAGTGGCTACTCAAAGCATAACTTCTTTAACCTCATTAAATATTGCAGATAGCAACATAACAGATTTAACAGGAATTCAAGATTTTGCTGAATTACAGTTTTTGTATTGTGAGAGAAACCAAATATCAAATTTAAATGTTTCGAATAATTTGAAATTAATTTACTTGCATTGCTTTAGTAACAAGTTAACAAGTTTGGATGTTACAAGAAATATTTTACTAGAAAACTTGGACTGTAGCGCTAACCTAATGTCAAATTTAGATGTAACCAAAAATACAGCTTTACGCTTTTTAGCCATATCTAAATTTCCAATAAATGTAGGGGATTCAGGAAAAGGAAATTTTGAATCTATAGATGTTTCTAAAAATTTGTTATTAGAAAAACTATATTGTCAACAGAACAAAATACAAACCTTAGATCTTTCAAAAAACACTAAATTAGAATATTTAGAATGTGCTGAAAATTATTTAAAGGACTTAAACGTATCGAATAATACTCTCCTAAATTATTTAGAAGTTGATAAAAATCAATTAACAACTATTGATATATCAAAAAATATTTTGTTAAGAAATTTTTCTTGTGACCAAAACAAAATAACGCGATTAGATGTCTCTAAGAATCTATTATTGACAAATATAAGCTGTAGCGCAAATCAAATAAAAAATTTAGATGTTTCAAAAAATACCAAATTACAACAATTATTTTGTGGAGGTAACCAACTTAAAAGTTTAAATTTAAAGAACGGAAATAATACTATATTAAGGTATTCAGGTTTCCTAAATAATCCTGAATTGAGCTGTATTGAAGTAGATAATGTTGATTATTCGAATACAAATTGGATAACATACAAAGATTCAAATACTAGTTTCGGTACGAACTGCACTTCATATACCATCATTGCTGATCCTAAGTTTGAAGAGGAGTTAATAGCATTAGGTTTTGATACTGATGGAAAAAACGGAAAAGTACTTACCGCTAACATCGCTACTGTAACTTCGTTGGATGTATCCAATGCAGGAATAACAGATTTAACAGGAATTGAAGACTTTACTTCTTTACAAAGTTTAAGCTGTAACAACAATCAATTAACTAAGATAGATCTAAAATACAATCACAATCTAGAAAGTTTAAATATTGCAAATAACAAAATATCAGTATTGAAAATAGTTTATAATACGAAAATTAGAGATATTCAGTGCAATGACAATTTAATCAAAACATTGGACTTCTCAATGCTAAAAAACGTAACTCAAATTTTGTGTCAAAACAATAAACTGGTTTCCTTAAATTTAAAAAACGGCAGCAATAAACTTACTAATGGACCAAGTATTAAAAATTTTACCAATAATCCAGAATTAAGTTGTATTCAAGTAGATGATGCTACCTATTCAAACACGAACTGGGCTTTCTACAAAGATGCCTCGGCAAATTATAGTTCAGATTGTGCCTACTCCACTTTGATTCCAGATTCAAAATTTGAGGATAAATTAATTGCATTAGGCATTGATACTGATGGAAAAAACGGAAAAGTGTTAACTGCAAGTATAGAGAATGTAACAGCACTTAACGTTTCTACAAGCTCGATTACTGATTTGACAGGAATACAAGATTTTGTTTCTTTAGTTTTTTTAAATTGCAGCATCAATCAAATAACTGCTTTAGATACTTCTAAAAATTTAGCTTTGACAACTTTAGATTGCAGTAATAATAAGATAACCTCTCTGGACGTTTCTAAAAATATAGCTTTAACAAAATTTAATTGTTTTAACAATAATCTTCAATCTTTAAACCTAAAAAATGGTAAAAATAGTTTACTAATTAAGGATAATATTGCTTTAAGTAATAATAGAAACTTATACTGTATACTGGTTGATGATGTCGCCTATGCTAATACAAATTGGTCAACAAGGAAAGATGCAACCGCTGCATTTAATAGCGTAGAATGTATTGCATTATCATTACCCTCAAACAATTTCGCAATTGAATCAAAAGGTGAAACTTGCCTTAATACAAACAATGGCGAAATAAACATTACTGCAACAGCAGCTTATGGCTATAAAGCAACAATAAATGCAACTCCATATACATTTACCAATAACAATTTAAAAGTAAACAATCTAGCACCTGGAACTTATAAAGTAACCATTACTATTCCTGGTGAAAACTTTGAGCAAATCTTTACTATCAATATTCCTAAAGGGGCAACTATAACAGGAAGATTAAGTAAGGTAACAGAAAAAATTGCGGTTGAAATTGCTACAGGAACGGCACCTTATACAGTTTTCTTGAACGGAGTGGAACAATTTGAAACCAATGCTACTTCTTTTACTTTAGATGCAAAAACAAGTGGTTTACTGGAAGTAAAAACAGCCAAAGCCTGTGAAGGAATTTTTGCAAAAGAAATTGCAACACTAGATGGAACATTTTCTGCATTTCCAAATCCAACTTCAGGAGCTTTTGAAATAGAAATACCAACAACAAATAAGGAAGTTAGTATTAGTATTTTTACTTTAGAAGGTAAATTGATCTCCAACAAAAAATACAGTGTTGGAAATGGAAAAGTACAACTCTCAATAGACGATCAACCAGCTGGGATTTATATGACTAAAGTAGAGCTTGGTACTCCTCAATTTATAAAAATTATTAAAAAATAAAAAAATGAAACGTTTTCTATATCTATCCATAGCAGGACTTATGATTGCTGCTTGTAGTAGCGGTGGTGACGAACCAGAAGTTAAAAATTCGGCTCCAACTACTCCTGGTTTAACTGCACCAGACGATAATAAACTTTGCTTAAACACCTCGGTTGTGTTTGAATGGAAACCAGCAACCGATGTTAATAACGATGTTATTACCTATCAATTGCAAGTAGCCAAAGATAATCAGTTTACTCAAATAGTAAAAACTGAAGATATTCAAGGCTTAACTAAGAGCATCGATCTAGAAAAAAATACGGCTTATTACTGGAGAGTTAAATCAACAGACAGTAAAGGTCTTTCTAGCACATATTCCTCAACCTTTAAGTTTTACACCTCAGGAGATGCAGTAATTAACCACCTTCCGTTTGTGCCTGAGTTAGTTGCACCTACTCAAAATGAGGTATTGAATACTTCAACCACTACATTAAAATGGAACGCTACTGATGTTGATGCTACTGATGTTTTAACGTATGACATCTATTTTGGAACTAGTGCAAATCCTACTACAAAAATTAAGGAAAATAGTACTTCAAAATCATTTGATGTTACCTTAGAATCTAGCAAGGAATATCATTGGAAAATAGTAGTCAAAGACAACAAAGGAGGAGAAACTACTGGACAAATTTGGAAATTTAAAACCAATTAATACTTTCCACTTTTAGTAAAAAAGCCCCGTTTTCTGTAAAAAGAAAATGGGGCTTTTTATTTTACGCAAATAAAAATATACTATTACTATTCACTTTTAAGATTTCCATAATCACACTGTCGTTTGCAACGAGTGCTTAATTAATTAGCTTATAAAAAAATCATAGTGCTTACAAAGTGGATCATTCACTCTATCACTCAATTATGTACTAAAATACTAGGTTAGATAGCGGATGTATCTCCTTTCACTATAGCTACAAAATTTAAAGGGCCTTATTGCAATTGCTACGATTAAACTTTTAACTGAAATAGGCACTCTTTGAAACAAGTGCAAAGGTGAAAAACGGCTTTTATTTTTAAAATTCTATGTTATATGAGGACTTAGACCTAACAGGTTTTAAAAACCTGTTAGGTCTAAACAAACCGTAAAGTTTGCAAAACGGCTGATTCAAACAGAAGTATTGCAATACGATGGCACTATTTTTTTGTCCTGAAAACAAAACGTTCTCCCCTAGCCCCGATGGAAGTGGAAATCCTTTATTTACTGAGGGTTTTACCCGAATCGTAATAAAGATTGAAGCGTACAGCGGGACAACTCGTGTGCTAGGCAAAAATATGCTGCTGCTAGAAAAACACACAAATATTTCCGATGGACAGGCTTTTGAAATGAACTTTAAATCACCTGACACCGTTTTTAAGGCGCTGTTTCAGTAAAAAGCACTCGATTGGAAGGATTTTATATTGCTTCGAATAATTTGCCAGGTAATGGCCTTATAACGCCTTTTAATTCCATATTCAAAAGCATTCCTGATATTTTGTAAATAGGGAAATCACAGCGTAGTGCAATAATGTCCATCAATTCTTTTCCTGTTTTTAGGAGATAATCGTATACTTTTTGTTCGTCATCATCAAGCGTTACAAACAATTGCTTTTGCACGGGTTTAGAATCCTGCTGAATATCCCAATTTAAAATATACACCAAATCAGCAGCGCTAGTGAGCACATTTGCTTTTTGGGTTTTAATGAGGTTGTTGCAGCCTTGGCTGTATTTATCGGTAACACGGCCGGGAACCGCAAATACATCACGGTTGTAATCATTGGCCATATTGGCCGTAATCAAAGAACCACCTCTATCTGCCGATTCAATAACGATGGTTGCCTCAGACATGCCTGCAACAATTCGGTTTCTGCGCACAAAATTTTCTTTGTCTGGGTTGGTAGAGCTCCAAAATTCGGTCATAAAACCTCCGTTTTGCTCAACTGCAGCTACGTATTTTTTATGAGTTTTAGGATAAATTTGGTTCAAGCCATGGGCTACAACTCCTATGGTTTGCAACTGAAATTCTATAGCCAGTTGATGGGCCACTATATCAACTCCGTAAGCAAAACCACTAACAATTATTGGATTAAGTGGAGCCAAATCTGAGATAAATTTTCTGCAAAATTCAATACCGTATGCGGTGATTTGTCGGGTACCTACTATGCTTATGATTTTTTTATTTTTTAAGTCTATATTTCCAGATTGAAACAATAATAAGGGTCCGTCAAAGCAATGTTTGAGTCGTTCCGGATAATCTTGATCTAAAAAACTTGTTGTCTTAATAGCATTAGCTTTTAGGAATGCTAATTCTTGATTTGCCTTTTCAAATACTGATTTATCTTTGATGTTTTTTAAAAGCATTGCCCCAACACCATCAATGGCAGCGAGTTGGGTAGTTTTTGTTTTAAATACTTCTTCGGCAGAACCACAATGTGATAGTAATTTTTTGGCCATAATGTCCCCTACTCCCTCTACACGTTGCAAAGCTAAAATATAAAATAAATCTTGTTCGTTCATGCTAAATATTTGAAGGTGAAATGTATAAATTTTTATGGAAATTGTTAATAAAAATTGTGAATAAAATTGTGATAACTATTTTCATTGTATAACTTTGCTATTATGAAAATCGAAATTTACATCGCTCAGCTTTTATACCGTTACCAATGTGTAACTGTACCCGGTCTTGGGGCATTTTTGACTGAAATCCAATCTGCGAAACTTGAGCAAGGTTCTCATTCTTTTTCTCCGCCAACAAAGAAAATTGCTTTTAATGCCAATTTAAAAAATAATGATGGCTTACTGGCCAATCACATTGCGTTAGCAGAGAAAAAATCTTATGATTATGCAGTGGGGGCCATACA
This sequence comes from Flavobacterium sp. SOK18b, assembly GCF_014156605.1. NCBI lineage: Bacteria > Pseudomonadati > Bacteroidota > Flavobacteriia > Flavobacteriales > Flavobacteriaceae > Flavobacterium > Flavobacterium sp. SOK18b. The sequence continues at coordinate 14,395 of NZ_QKNZ01000036.1, read as the reverse complement.
ATATGAAGTATTCAAATGGAAAAAATCATTAGAAGAAAATAAGTATTTGACCCTTAATAATATCGGTGACTTGCGTTTGAATGATGAAAATAATATAGTTTTTACCCCATTTGACCAAACCAATTATTTAACCAGTTCTTTTGGTTTAGCTCCATTTGTTTCACCACAAGTAAAAAGACTAGTCGAAGAACACGTGTTGAGTACTGAAGACAACACACCAACAGTAACTTTTATCCCTACTGAACCTAGAAGAATTTCTCCATACTTAAAATATGCAGCTGTATTTGTATTAGGTCTAGGACTTGTAGGCAGTGTGGGCTACCCTGTGTATGAAAATCAAGTAGCATCGCAAACCTTATTGGTTAAAACTGCGGTACAAAAACAAGTTCAAAATAAGATTCAAGAAGCTACTTTTATTATTGAAAATCCTATACCAGCGGTTACTTTAACTGTAAAATCTTCAGAAAAAGCTACCCTTCCTTACCACATTATGGCTGGAGTATATAGAGATCAACATAATGCTGATGCAAGTTTAAAAAATCTTAAAAAATTAGGGTTTCCTGCTAGACGTATTGCTCCAAATAAAAATGGATATTACCCTGTTTTATACGGAAGTTATGCCACATTTGCAGAAGCAGAAAAAGCAAAAAAAGAAATCAACGACACGCACAATCCTGATGCTTGGATTTTAATTCAATCCTTGTAAACCGAATTTATAAATACTAACTAAAATCCTCAAATAGCGAAAGTTGTTTGAGGATTTTTTTTTGGAGCTACTACCAGCTATCCGTTACAATCTTATACGCCGAAACCCGGCGCATAAGGATTTTCACTTCTAACTGGGCTATGTTATGGTTGCCTGAAGGCGTATTACTTGCTTTAGGCTCCTTATAAACGTTCTTTATAAAGATATTAATTCAGAATCAAAGGGGCTTAAAACTATTCCTTTACATCAAAAAACCTTAATTCAAACTCGCTTTAAACATGCGCGCTTCATCCCAAGAAAATTTGGTACCGTGTTGCTCCATCAATGCATTAAGTGATTCTTCTTTATAACCTGCAAAAGCAATAGCTAATTCCTGAAGTTTATCTTCGGGTAGTACCTCATTTATAGCAACAGCTTTGGTTTGTATCAGTTTTACAAAATGTCCGTAAATGGTTTGCTTGGTCAAAACACGAATAGCAGCAATATCTTCAATCGACTTTTTCTCTACCCACAACTCGTAGGTTTCTTGCACGGTTGTTTTCTTAGGAACATTCGTTTTACCCTTTTTGGATGTGTAACGTTCCAAATCTTTTTCGTCTTCGATGAGCGTAACATTCAATTCTTTAAACTGCTTTTGGATCGCTTCGGTTTTTCGAATAATATATGTTTTGATTTCCGAAGAAGTTAGCTTTTCTTTCGAGATGGTTTCGCCAGACACCACGGTTTCAATCAACAATTTGGCTTTCATCAAGCGCAATACGGTTTTGGTTTGCATTTCCTCCAATATGGTTAATTCATCAAAAAATGTTTTGGCTTTCTTACTGCGCTTTACTTCTTCAATTTTCCACAAAATCTCAAAAACAAGATCATCCAAAGATTTGAAAAAATAAGTATAAGCAGCTTGAACGCGACCCGCAATGTGATTTAAATCAGCAGTTTCTTGACTAAAAAGCAGGTGTAATTGTTTAATAAATTTTTGCGAAGGCTCTAGCAATTCATCCATGGCATTAGCTTGGTTTTTCGCCCAAACCGCATGTTTTGATTTCTCAGAATTTAGAGCATCCTCGTTGTAGCTAAAGCGGTGATTGCGCCATTCTTGCGCCACATCATTCCAATCAAAAGATTGAACCAAATATTGATGAATAAAATTTTTAGTTTCAAAATGCAATGCATTAGCCAAAAAATCCTCGCTTGCTTTGTTATTGGCATAATCCATCACGTCTTGATCATTCGAAATGCCATTCATTCGCAACGCAGAAAGCAAAACAAGGCCGTTTAACGAACGTAAACGCGATAATGCTACGTATGCTTGTCCAGGTAAAAAAACTTGCAATACATCAAGCGCTGCTTTGTCAAAAGTTAAACCTTGACTTTTATGCACCGTAATAGCCCACGCTAATTTGATAGGATAATGTACAAAAGTCCCTAAAACTTCCTCTTCAATCTCTTTAGTAGCGGGATCTACTCTATACCTGATGTTTTGCCATTCGTATTTTTCAACTTCAATCGTTTTATTTTCTTCAGGAAAATGAACCAAAATTTCTTGACTTGCAAGTGATTTTATCACACCCATCTTCCCGTTGAAATAATGTTTATCAAACGACAGATCATTTTTTACAAACATAATCTGGGCACCCACTTTTAATTTTAAATCATGTTCCACGGGGAAAATTTTATCCGGAAAGTCACCAGTAATTTCTGGTTTATAGGTTATCAATTCTCCTTTCAAATCGGTTAGCGCTTGCGCATTCATAGCGTCTGCTTTATGATTGTGCGTGGTCAAGGTAATATAGCCTTTATTGGCTTTTAAATCAAAATCAGGTTTTACGTATTGATTTAATGTTTGTAAATCCTGTTGCGTAATTTGATTGTTACGCAAATTATTAAGTACTGAAATAAAGGCATCATCCCTTTGACGGAAAATTTTGGATAGTTCAATGTACAAAGGCGGATGTTGCTGAATGACATGCGAATGAAAGAAAAACTTACCGCGGTAATAATTTTTTAAAGTACTCCACTCCTCATCTCGAATCACCGGTGGCAATTGCAGTAAATCACCAATATACAATACTTGCACCCCACCAAAAGGAAGATTTTTCTTTCGTACGGTTTGCATCATAAAATCCATAGCGTCCAGTAAATCAGCACGTAACATACTTACTTCATCAATAATCAAAAGCTCCATATTACGAATGACCGATTTTTTTAAACCACTCATTTTAAAATGCCTACGCAAAGTCGCTTTGGTTTCAAACTTGGTACTAGCAGAAAATTGTGGCGCCGAATTGTCAGGAATAAAACCTCCAAAAGGCAATTGAAACATGGAGTGAATAGTAACCCCTCCAGCATTTAAGGCAGCAATCCCTGTAGGGGCAACCACTACTGTATTTTTATGCGTGGTAGCAATGATTTCTTTAAGTAAAGTGGTTTTTCCCGTGCCCGCTTTTCCTGTTAGAAAAATAGAACGATGCGTTTGATTTATAAAACGAAGGGTGTAAGCTGCTGCTTCAGAGATGGTTTGCATTAGGCGTGTATATAAAAAGCAAATATAGTAAACGAAAATTCAATTAAAAATAGGACTAGAATTCTAAATGCGTATTTGAAGCAAATTATTGAGTTTAATCACTGTACTATTAGGCCGATAAATAGCATTCATATATAAACTAAAAGAATTATGTGGAATGAATGATTACTTAGATAATTAAGTCCACAAAATTTAATAGGTTGTATGTTAAAACAATGAAATACATAGAATTAAAATTTTAATTACAACAATTATATTCATTTCCGAAATAAAAAAACGATGAATACCTATAAAAAAAAGCCTTCAATCTAATAATAGATGAAGGCGATATTTTGAGTTTAGATACTAATTATTTTTTAGGATCTACTTTTTCTTCTGTTTTTGCAGAAGCTTTGTATTTGTCATTCAATGCTTTAATGATATCTTTTGTAATATCAAATTTATCTTCGGCATATAAGATAGAGGCAGCATCACCTGTTCCATATATGTAAGCGTAACCTTTTTCTTTACCGTAAGCTTTTATATATTTCTTTACACCGCTTATCAGAGAATCCATTTCTTTACCACTTTCTGCTTGTAATTCTTGTGCTAAAGCTTGTTGCGCATAACCTAATTGTTGTTCTCTTTTTTGCAATTCAGCACCTTTTTTCTGAGCCCATTCTTGTCCGTTGGCTTGAGCTTGTGACTGAAAACCTGCTGCTTCTTGTTTAAATCTATTGATTTCGGCTTCTAATTGTCTTCCCTTTTCCTCTGCTTTAGATTTGTATTTAGCTTCAAGATCTTTAGCTTCGGTATATTGTTTCATTAATTCAGACGTATCTACATAAGCAGTTTTTACTTCCTTAGTCGCTTCTGCTGGTTTGTTACAAGATACAAGTGCAATTGTTAAAGCAACAAGTACTAACGCTTTTTTATTCATAGTAATTTTATTTATTATTTGAGATTGGTAATTATTAAATTTTGTTGTGATTGAAAATCAATTTTTAGTAACTGTGACAAAAATATAAAAAAATAGACAGCATTGACAAAAACTTAAAAAATTAGTCATTTTAATCGCTATAGTATTTACTTATGCACCTCATTAAAAAAATAATTTTAGCCTATTAAAAACAAAGCTCACAATTGATTTTAAATTAAAAATTAAAAAAAAGCGATATTCTAGAGTATTTAAACTCAAAATAGCGCCTTAAAAGCGCTTAAATTGATTTTTGGTCGTTTTTAAGCACATAAATGTGCGATGAGTACTCTAAATTTTTCTTTCCGTACCAATTTGATTTGAGTCCTGTATAAATTGCCGAAAAATAATTCATTTTCCCAGTTTTGTATTTTTCAGATAGCAAGCTCACATAAAACGCATCAAATTTCATTGGAAGTACTTTTACTAATTTCATGCTTTCCTTTTCGAAAAGCATTTTTATAGCTGTTTTCGAAAAATGCCAAAAATGAATAGGCACATCATAAGCTGCCCAAAAAGTTCCGTACTGTTTTGCATCGAAAGATTTAAAATTAGGAACGGCTACAATTAAAGTTCCATTTGGCTTAAGCAATCGTTTCAGTTCTAAAATTTGCTCCTCTAAATTAGGAACATGTTCTAGCACATGCCACATGGTAATTACATCAAAAGAATGATTTTCTAATGCTACTGTTTTTTCAACAAAAGAAACACCTTTGTTTTTCGCAATTGCTTTAGCTTTTTCACTAGGCTCTACTCCTATTGTTTGCCAACCATTTTGTTTTGCAACAGATAAAAAATCTCCTGTTCCTGCTCCAATATCCAAAATCCTTCCTTTATTTGGTTGAAAGGAATTAATCAAATATAACTTATTTTTTAATGCAATGTTTTTTACGAAGTGATATGCTTTTTCAAACAACGAACGCTTACTGTCAGTATGTGAAATATAATCTACGCTTTCGTAGTACTTTCCTAAATTTTCCAAACTTGGTTGTGGAGACGTAATCAACATATCCAAATCTTTGTCATGGTACAACTCAAAAGTTTCTTTTGAAACGGAATAATCTTTAACGGTTAAAAAATGCTTTTTGTTTGAAATATCCATTAATTAAATCTTCTTTATGTTTTGTTTTTATACTAAACCCTGAAAACATTTATAAAAGCTTTCAGGGTTAAAATTATATTATTCTAAATTATCAATAACAGCAAGACTTCACGCCGTAGTTTCACGTGGAACATTTTTTAGTATTAAGTATTCAAAAGCAAAATAAATAAAAGATCAAATTGAAAACTGCTTAGTGAACACTGAACACTTACTTAACGCCCCATATAAATTAACAATACAGAAATATCACTTGGAGATACACCACTTATTCTTGACGCTTGTGAAATAGTAACCGGTCTGATTTTGGATAATTTCTGTTTAGCTTCAATAGACATAGACTTGATTTTTTCATAATCAAAATTCTCAGGAATCTTAACATCTTCGAGTCGCAACAACTTATCCGCATTATTTCGTTCCTTCTCAATATAACCAGAATACTTTACTTGAATTTCTGCTTGTTCTAAAATTTCTTGATCTAAATCGTGCTCATCAATATAAGCAGTAACTTTTTCGAATTTTAAGATATCTTCTAAATCAATTTGTGGTCTAGAGAAAACTTTAAACATTTTGTCCCCTTGCGTAATCAATGCAGTATTTTTAGATTCTAAAATAGGATTGGCTTCAGAAACAGAAATACTAGTCTCTTTAAAAAAAGCAACCATCTTTTCAGACTCTTTTAATTTATGTTCCATTCTCCGCAAACGAGCTTCAGAGGCAAGACCAATTTCATACGACATTGGAGTTAATCTAAAATCCGCGTTGTCCTGACGCAATAGAGTTCTGTACTCTGCACGCGAGGTAAACATTCTATATGGCTCCTCCGTTCCTTTAGTAATTAAGTCATCTATTAAAACACCAATATAAGCTTCGTCTCTTTTTAAAATCAAAGGCGTTTTTTCTTTAATCTTTAAATGCGCATTTATTCCAGCCATCAATCCTTGAGCAGCTGCTTCTTCATATCCTGTAGTTCCGTTTATTTGACCAGCAAAAAATAAACCTGATACCAATTTAGTTTCAAGAGTATGCTTTAATTGTGTTGGCGGAAAATAATCATACTCTATAGCATAACCCGGTCTAAAAAACTTTACATTTTCAAAACCCACAACAGAACGCAAAGCTTTAAATTGAATATCCTCGGGTAAAGAAGTAGAAAAACCATTCACATACACCTCACAGGTATTCCAACCTTCAGGCTCAACAAAAAGTTGATGTCTTTCTTTATCTGCAAAACGATTAATTTTATCTTCAATAGACGGACAATACCTCGGACCTAAACTTTTGATACGACCGTTGAACATTGGAGAACGATCAAAACCTTCTCTAAGAATGTCATGAACATCCAGAGAAGTATACGTCATGTGACATGATTTTTGGAAAGCCAAAGGTTTAGTGAAATCAGAATAAGAAAACTTATCTGGCTTTACATCACCTTTCTCTTCATTCATTTTAGAATAATCAAGTGATCGTCCATCTACACGAGGAGGCGTACCTGTTTTCATTCGGCCAGATTCAAAACCAACCGCAACAAGATCTTCAGTAATTCCATAAGAAGCACTCTCCCCTGCACGACCTCCACCAAATTGCTTATCACCAATATGAATCAATCCATTCAAAAAAGTGCCATTTGTAAGCACTACAGATTTTGAACGAATCTCCAAGCCCAATGAAGTCTTGATTCCTTTGACTACTCCATTCTCAATAATCAACCCACTAACCATTTCTTGGTAAAAATCAAGATTAGGTGTTCCTTCAAGCATCAACCTCCATTCCTCAGCAAAACGCATTCGGTCACTTTGAACTCTAGGAGACCACATAGCAGGTCCTTTTGATTTATTGAGCATCTTGAACTGAATTGCAGTCTTGTCTGAAACAATTCCTGAATACCCACCAAGAGCATCAATCTCTCGAACAATTTGTCCTTTTGCTATACCCCCCATTGCAGGATTGCACGACATTTGCGCAATGTTTTGCAAGCTCATGGTAACCAAAAGCGTCTTCGATCCCAAATTAGCAGCGGCAGCGGCAGCCTCAGAACCAGCATGACCAGCCCCAACTACAATAACATCATATTCTTGATAAAACATTTTTATAAAAGTTTAATCCTTACGGATTGAATTTAAAAATTCAGTGTGTGTTCCACGTGGAACTAAATGAGCCCTTCGTTAAATTTATGTTCCACGTGGAACTAATTTAAAACTTTAATTTTTTCGGTTCAACGAAGACCTGAAAAAAATAGTTGTGTTCCACGTGGAACGATATGCTATTGATAAAAGATTAGTGTTCCACGTGAAACATGGCTATCTTTTCGTCCTCTTTCTTTCTCATTAGTAAAGATTCAGAAACACTCTTGTCTTTATAACCACAATAATGTAGTATACCATGAGCTAAAACTCTTTTTAATTCTTGCTCAAAAGTTACCTCAAAATCGTTAGCGTTATCTTGAACACGTTCAATCGAAATAAAAATATCTCCATTCAATTCGTTGCCTACAGAATAATCAAAACTTATGATATCTGTAAGTGTATCGTGATTAAGATACTCTAGATTAATTTTGTGAAGGTATTCATCATCACAAAAAATATAATTTATTTCTCCTTCTTTTTTATTTTCAGAAACTATCACAGCGGAAAGCCAAGCAGCATAACTATCTTCGTTGTCTAATGTGAACGTGGATTCGTAATTAAAATTGATCATTTGTTGTTAAAATAAACTTGAACTTTAGTATTAAAATTTGAGCGCAAAGGTAAGGATTGTCTATTTAAAATCTCTTTACTATTTAAATAATCTAGTAACGCAGCTGGAATCCTATTTGAACTACCGTTAAACTCTTTTTGATTGGTCTCTGATTGTCTTTTAGTGTCTTCTCCTTGTTCTTGAATAGCTGATTTCAATTTAAGTAATTCTTGTTTAATGTTCAAAATACGTTGCATGTTTTCATTATTAAAACCCTTATTAAGCAACTGCTTTTCTAAAGCTTTCATTTGCTCTAAGACATCCTGACCTTTAGCTCCAATGCCTTTATTGTTAAGTTCATTTTGAAGAGACTCTCTCAACTGGCGTTGTTCTTTATAAATATCCATAATATCTTGAGCTTCTCCCTCACCCGATTCACCTTTTGATCCGGATTGAGATGGTTTTCCACTACTACCCGGTTTAGGGGTATTGCCACTCTTTTGACCTTCTTTAATTTTATCGGCTAAACCATCCATCTTTTTAATAATATCTGGGAGTTGCATTCCATCATTATTGCCAGGTTTTGGTTTACCTTGACCCATACCCGACATTTGAGATTGCATGCTACTTAAAATAGAACTTAAAAAATCAGCTAATTTATTCGCACTCGAAACTGTGTATTGCTGATGAGATAATCCTTTTGCAATTTGAGCATCGGTAAAAGTGCTAAGTGACTTGTCTAAATTATAAGAAACGTTTCCTATTTCCTTAGTAATGTCATCTGTAAATTTCGGGTTTCTAAGTGACATCGCAAACAAACTATCATCAGCATGTTTAAACTGCTGTTTTAAATCTTGCTGGATTTTAATATTTTTATTAAACGCTGGGGAACCCGGTTTGAACTTTTTAAACTGATGCATCAAGTCTTCTTGAGTCAATGAAAAAGCTAACAGATTATCTAAAATTTGTCTCAACATGGCAACGTCCTCCTCCATTTGTTCTTGTTCAGCAGACTCCATTTCTTGAGCCATTTCTTGAGCCATTTGCTTCATCTTTTTGGATGCGTTCTTTTGATTGGATTTAGCTTTTTCTTTATTGTTTTTAGACAATTCAGAAATTGCTTTATTCAATTCCTCATCAACATCTTTCTTTTTAGAATCTGAATTTGGTAAAGATAAAGGTGCTTTTAATTCTTTATTCTCTTTAGACAATGCATCCAGTTCTTTCTTTAAAGAATTAAATTCTTCATTAATCTCCTTTTGATTATCCGTTTTATTGAGTTTATCATCATTAGATAAATTCTCTTGCTTGTTAGCTAGTTTTGAAAGTTGTTCTTGCAATTGTTCCGCTTTCTTTTCTACGTAATATTTTTTAGTAAGCTCAACTAATTGTTCCAAACTCTTAACTTGATTCTTACTATTTTGTTTGAATTTTTCCAATTTAGAAAACAATTGATCGTTCTGAATTTTTTCAGTTAAGGATTTTAATTCGTCTAATAACTTATCATTTTTATCTAAATCTTTCTCGGCTTTCTCTAAACGTTTTTGAAGTTCTTCTTTAAAAGCATCTTTCTTTTCCGTTTTAAATCGAGAAAGGTTTTCATTCATTTTCCTAGTGAAATCTTTCATGACAGCATCTTGCTTCATTTGACGTTGCATAAAATCATCCAATTTTTGTTGGTCTTTAAAATCAAGAAAGTCCTTTTCTTTGCCTAGTTGTTGCAATTTATCTAAAGACGAAAATTGCTTATCTTGTTGCTTTAAAGATTTAGATAGTCCAGAAACATTACGGGATTGCGACTCTAAAACTTCAGCTACTTTTTCCTCTTCGGTTACTACCCTATTTGAGAAAATAGAAGACTTTGAACTTTTGAAATTATGCAAAGCATCCGTATCAAATACTTCAAAATAATACTCATAATCTACCCCTTCACTAACGGGTAGATTGCTAGGAAAAGCAAAAACAAACTGATCAAAAGAAGCTTTCTTAACAGCAATAGTTCCATGTTTAACCTGAGAAGGATTCTTACGATCATAGTAAACAATTTGTAGTTTAGAAAGTCCATAATCATCAGATACCTGACCAATAACAAAATTCTTACTTACATTGAGACTATCTGGAGCTTTAGATACCATGATAGAAGGAAACTGATCTACTATTGTATTAATCTCATAATTCAGTTTCTCAAAATTAGCAACAGCATTATTGGAAGTAGTAATTTGATAATCCAGATTTCTAGAAATTCGCTTAGACAACTGGAAAGTATTATTCGATTTAACGAAAAAAGATTTTTGAGTATCTTCAATAAACGAAACAGATTGTGTTTTAGACGTGTTCAACTTCCATGTAACAACTGTGCCTTCAGGAACCATAGCATTACCTGTTCCTTTAATAATTTCAGACTTTTTATTTAGGTAACCCGGAAATTGCAAATACATTTCAAAGTCGGCAATAGAAGGAACTTCAATCACATTCAATTCATAATCTGGAGATAAAACTCCGTTAGCCTCCACGTGAAACAATAAGGACTGAATAGGTTTAGTAATTTTAAATGAAAACTCACCTTGGGCATCCTGTTCCATAAAATAAGTTTCATCATTTAAGAAAACGACTATGTTTTCGGGCATTATTTTACCTACTGTTTTCATGCGTAAAGTAAAATCAGAACCTTGCTCTACTTGTAAATTTTTGTTGAGAATAATAAATTTAAATGGTGCTGGTGGCTGAAAAGGCGAACTAAAGTTAACAACACGATTTAAACTTTGAGAAATTACAGCACTGTTTCCCGTGAAATAAATAAGAAAGACCAAAATTATAGGTGCTAAAGCTAAAGGGTAATACTTAGAATTTGATTTAAAATTAATAGCATTCCCAAAAGGAATTGGAGAAAGTGTATTGGATTTTTGTTCAATAGAAGCTAAAACTAATTCCGAAGATACTGAAGATTGATCTTGAGATAGCTGTAAAAAATTGATCAATTTGTCTTGAACTTCAGAAAAATGGGTTCCAATTATAGCTGAAGCTGCTTTATAATCAATACCCGATTTTAATTTAAAAAGCTTAAAAATAGGAATCAAAATAAAACGAAAGAACAAATAAGCTTCTACAATAACAAAAAGAAAAAATAAGAAAGTTCTATAACTTGGTTTAAGCCATAAAAAATATTCAATAAAAAGAGTAAGTAAAAAATAAATTAGACCTAGACCGATAAAGAAAAGTGATCCTTTAATCAGTTCATTAGTATAATACTTTTTAATAAAAGCTTCTAGTTTATCGTAAATAACATGCTGACTTTTAAGCATAAAATTGGTATTTATTTAACCTATAAAACTAATAATTTTAATTGATGCAGAATATCAAATTAAGTTAAATAATATACCAAAATTAGAAAAGCATAATAAATGTATAGAATTGTATCTTTGCAATAAAAAAAATAGATGTCTAAACAAGTTCGCGTGCGTTTTGCACCAAGTCCAACAGGACCTTTACATATTGGCGGAGTTCGTACCGCATTATTCAATTATTTGTTTGCGAAGAAAAACAGTGGTGTTTTCTTTTTACGAATTGAAGATACCGACCAAAACCGATTTGTTCCTGGTGCCGAAGAATATATCATGGAAGCATTAGAGTGGTTAGGAATTGCACCTGATGAAACCACTGGTAAAAACGAAAAATTTGGACCTTACCGTCAAAGCGAAAGAAAAGATCTATACCAAAAATATGCCGCTGATTTGATCAATTCAGGGAATGCGTATTATGCATTTGATACAGCAGAAGCTTTAGATGCGGCTAGAAAAATAGAAGAAGAACAAGGAAAAACGTTTATATACAACCATACTAACAGAGAAAAGTTAGATACTTCTCTAGTAATTTCTGAAGAGGAAACTGCAAAAAGAATTGCTGCTGGAGAACATTATGTCATACGTTTTAAAACCCCAGTGAATGAAACTTTGCATTTACATGATATTATTCGTGGTGATGTAAAATTTGAAACAAATCTTTTAGATGATAAAGTATTGTTTAAAAGTGACGGCATGCCAACATATCATTTGGCTAATATAGTAGATGATCATTTAATGGAAACTTCGCATGTTATTCGTGGTGAAGAATGGTTGCCTTCAATGCCTTTACACGTTTTATTGTACAGAGCATTTGGTTGGGAAGCACCGGAATTTGCACATTTACCGTTGATCATGAAACCGATAGGTAACGGAAAATTATCAAAACGTGATGGAGATAAAATGGGTTTCCCAGTATTTCCAATAGATTGGAAGACAGAAGAAGGAGTTTCATCAGGATACAGAGAGAAAGGATTTTTCCCTAAAGCAGTCCTTAACTTTTTAGCTTTACTAGGTTGGAATGACGGAACGGATAAAGAATTATTCACATTAGATGAACTAGTAACAGCATTTGACTTAAATAGAGTTCATAAATCAGGAGCAAAATTTGATCCTGAAAAAAATAAATGGTTCAATCACCAGTATTTAATTAAACAAGAAAATACAACTTTAGCAAGAGCCTTCTCCCCTATTTTGCTTGAAAAAGGTTTTGATGTTGATGAATCTAAACTTACTAAAATAGTTTCCTTGATTAAAGAACGTGCCCATTTTGTATCAGAATTTTGGGAAATGAGTGATTTCTTTTTTGTGGCTCCTACGAGTTATGACGAAAAAGCAAGTAAAAACTGGAAAGCTGAAACTCCTGCTCTAATGCAAGAATTAATATCTGTAATAGATGAAATTACCGATTTCACATCTACAAATATTGAAACAATAGTGAAAGACTGGATGACGAAAAACGAAATTGGAATGGGGAAAATTATGCAACCATTTCGTTTGAGTTTAGTTGGCGCACTAAAAGGTCCTCACCTATTTGATATTGTTGAAGTAATTGGAAAAGAAGAAACAATAAAGAGAATTCAGAAAGCTATTGCAACTTTATAAAAAGATATAAAAACGCCTTAAAAATTTAAGGCGTTTTTTTTATATAAAATAAAGAAAGATTAATATGATAAATTGTAAAGTTTAATTTGTAAATTTATAATTAAACTAAATCAAATTATTATGAACATTGCATTAATTGTAATTTTGGTCTTTGGACTATTCATTTTGTTATCCTCGTTTTTTACAGTAAAACAACAAACCGCTGTTGTAATAGAACGCTTTGGAAAATTCTTAAGCATTAGACAATCCGGATTACAACTCAAAATTCCTATCATTGACAGGATTGCTGGAAGAGTAAATTTAAAGATCCAACAGTTAGATGTTATTATTGAAACTAAAACAAAAGATAACGTATTTGTAAAACTAAAAGTTTCGGTTCAATTTATGGTTGTAAAAGAAACGGTTTATGATGCCTTTTACAAATTAGAATATCCACACGATCAAATTACTTCTTATGTATTTGATGTAGTTCGTGCCGAAGTACCTAAATTAAAACTAGACGATGTTTTTGAAAGAAAAGATGATATTGCCATTGCAGTAAAAAGAGAATTAAATGAGGCCATGACAACTTATGGTTACACAATCATCAATACTTTAGTAACTGATATTGATCCAGACATTCAAGTTAAGAATGCCATGAACAGAATCAATGCTGCCGACAGAGAAAAAACGGTTGCAGAATTTGAAGCAGAAGCATCACGTATCAGAATCGTTGCAAAAGCAGAAGCAGAAGCAGAAAGTAAGCGATTACAAGGACAAGGTATTGCAAACCAACGAAGAGAAATTGCAAAAGGTCTTGTAGAAAGTGTGGATGTCTTGAATAGAGTTGGTATCAATTCTCAAGAAGCATCAGCGCTTATTGTAGTAACCCAACATTATGATACATTGCAAGCCATAGGTGCCGATACAAATTCGAATTTGATATTGTTGCCAAATTCACCACAAGCAGGAAGCGATATGTTAAATAATATGATAGCTTCATTTTCGGCATCCAACCAAGTTGGTGAACTGATGAAAAAAAGAAATGAAAAAGATCACAGTTCAAAAGATCATAAAATAGAAAATCACAATTCAACTGATCATTCCGAAATTCAAGATAAAGAAGAATAAAAAATTAAAGAGGCCAAGTGCCTCTTTTTTTTGTGCCATCATTTTTTTTGAAACTAAAATAAAAAATGAACTCCTCACCTACTCTATCATTTTTTTAGTAAAATGGTAGCCAGAATATTTTAACTTTTCAAAAAAATAAATTTCACGTGGAAAAACAAAAAAAAGTGCATTTTCAAAATTCCCACAGCCTATTGGAACAAATATGTACAAAAAGTAACAATTTTTATACCAAAACCTAATTAAAGACTCATATTTAAACGAAATTTTTAAAAACATATAAATTCATGTCTAAATAAAATTAATTGCTTAAAATTAAAATATGAGTGTCAATTTTAATAGTTAAAAATAATAATTCTAATAAATAAAATAGATAATACTAATA